>JAJYJL010000307.1 GCA_021789565.1 Acidobacteriota bacterium | reverse complement strand
GCGCGACTTCGGCAAGCGAACGCACGGCCATGCCGGTTGGATCCTGCAAGGCGCTGTCAAGCTGCGAAACGATGAAGGCTGCCATGGTCGAAATCGGAGTGTAAATGTTCCCAGGCAAATAGTTGAGCGCGCTCCCGCTGACCATCAGGACAGCCATGGTCTCGCCAAGCGCGCGGCCTGTGGCCAGGATGCTGGCGCCGATCAGTACCCTGCGGGTTGCCGGCAGCAGCACCGTCCGCATGGTCTCAAAACGGCTGGCGCCAAGGGCAACCGCAGCCTCGCGCAAGGCCACCGGTTGGCTGACAAGCGCGTCGCGCAAGGTCGCCGCAATGAGAGGCACGATCATCAGAAAGAGCACAAACCCGGCGGTAAGCAAACCGTATCCACTCCCCGCGGGACCCTGGAAAAAGGGAATAAAGCCGAGCCATTTGACCATGAACGGAAAAAGATGTCGGCCAAGAAACGGGATCACAACCACATAGCCCCACAAGCCGAAGACCACACTTGGAATGGCGGCCAGGAGTTCAACAAAGAAGGAGAGCCATGAGCGCAATATGGGCGGCATGCCTTCAGCAAGGAATAATGCGGCGCCGACCCCCGTAGGGACGGCAATCAACAACGCGATCGCCGTGCTGAGCAGCGTGCCGACGATCAGAAACAGGATGCCGTAATGGGCCCCGGGCAGTATTTGCTGGCCATTAACTGTGATCGGCGTACCATACTGCTGGCCGATGTCCCAACTGTTGTCAAAAAGGAAGCCGAAGCCATTGAAGCGCACAGCCGGCCATGCGTAAATCGTCAGGAAAGTAACGATGACAAGGACGATTCCCACTCCAAGGCATGCGAGAAGGGCCGTAAACCTGCGGAAATTCATCCATCCGCTCCGTGGCCAGGAATTCTGGGATTAGACAAAAACTAAAGCGCCGACAAATCCTTCATGCCGAACAGGACTTGCTATTCACCAGCTTCGCCGGCAGCAACGCTGCCGGCGAGCCGGTGAGAGGCAACTGAATCAGGCCGGGCAAAGCTCACTGGATCTCCGCAATCTGATCTGCGCTGAGCTTGCTCACTGCATCCGGAAGTGGCACAAAATGTACCTGCTCCATGAATGTGGGCGCATTGCCTCCGTCCGAGCTGATCGCCCATGTGAAAAACTTGCGCAGCTCCGCTGCCATCGCTGCCGAGGGCTGCTTGCTCTTAACAAGGGCATACTCGTAATTGATGATGGGATAGGAATCGGGCCCGGGAGCGAAAATCAGGCTGATGCGCTGGTCCTTCGGAGTCTTCGGAACCATCACAGCAGCTGCGGCAGCCGCCGTCTTCGCCTCTGGGAGAACATACTTGCCATCATGGTTTTCCAGCATGGCGATGCCAAGTCCTGCCTTCTCGATTGAATCCTGGTAACTCGACCCAATATAGGCAATAGAGTATGGGTTGTCCTGCGTTGCCGTAATCATACCCGGGTTACCGACCGCGCCAAGCCCGCCGGTGACGGCTGGCCAACTTATGGTAGTTCCGTAGTTCAGGCTTTTTGCCCAGTCGGGCGTGCTGAAAGCGAGGTACTGCGTGAAGATAAAAGTATCACCGCTGCCATCGCTGCGATGCACCGGAATGATGGCCTTATGGGGCAGATGTTCGCCTGGGTTGATCTTTCGAATAGCGGCATCGTCCCAGTAGCGGATATTACCTTCATAAATACCAGCCAGAACGGGACCGCTCAGCCTTAAATGCTTGTCATTCAGGCCGGGTACATTGTAGTTCACCATCTGCATCGAGATAGCGAGTGGTATGTTCAGCATTTCAGAATGTTGCTTCATTTGCGCGTCGCTGATGTAGGCGTCGGAGGCTCCGATCTGCACAATGCCTTCAATCGACTGCGATATTCCCGTTCCGCTGCCCGTGGACTGAGTCGTAATCTTGACGTTTGGGTTTGCCTGAGTGTAAACCGGAACCCAAAGGTTATAAAGCGGATACAGCAGACTTGACCCTGTTTCGTTCAAGGCTACAGCGGTCGACGCTGAAGGACCCGACCCCTGCTGGGAGCAGGCTGCCAGGAGTCCCACCAGTGCAGCGGTGACGGCCAAGGCCGCGATAGTACCTCTAGACCTGATTTTCATTAGCTATTCCTCTCTTTGAGATTGATTCTAAATTGTTACAGGAATGTTAAGCTTTTGTTACAGAACTGTTAAAACGTGCTCCCGTTGGGTACGATGCCTCGCCACTTCCTCTCTGAGTCATATGTGTCAAATTTGAACACATATGAGAGGCATGCTTCCTGAGTGATTGCCGTTTCAACGCCCATTAAGCTCAAAAGCCACTGCGAATTGGGTGACGAAGCCACCACCCCAACTTATTCTTAACCGCCTGATTTATATATTGGTTGCACCTCATCAATAGTTGAACTGCACATTGAAGAAGATGGCATTCGAGCTATCTGGTACGGCGTTAGGAATACCGTTCGGGTTGCTGGCCGCCAAACCCGGATTGAACCGAGCAAGCTCGGAAGTCGGGAAGGTAAACTGGCCGTGATAATAGATTACGTTCTGGCTGTCCAGGGCAAATTGCCAGTATTTGCCGTACGTATAACTAATGCCCCCGACGACGGTCCGGAAGTCCAAAGGATTTGTAGCCACATGTGTATTGGGATTGAATTGTTCGAACATGCCGAAAAGAGAGAATGGCGACTTGCCAAGCCGCGCATGCCCGAAGAAATCAAAGCCTCTTTGATTCGTGTGGATCCCCCCCAGTAGCGCCGCCGTCAGTGAATTGAAGGGAGCGTATTGGGTAGGCCCGAATCCAAATGCATCCGCCGGGCCGCTGCCAGAGAACAGATTGCCAGTTGCGAACGCATTCCTGCCGTAGTCATATTCAGCGGCAATGCCGTAGTCATTAGACTTGGTCGTGTAATGGACCAGGGCCGCCACGCGCGTGATCGGCACCTTTGTGTTCGTATCAGGAGCGGCGTCCCTATAACCGTAATCCACAAACCCAGTGAGACCAAGACCCTGGTATTTGGACACCGCACCCATCGGATAGTACGACAAGCGCCCCATCACCTGCTTCTTGTCGCCGGTTTCGTAAGCGTGGAAGCTCTGGTTGTTGAAGACGCCGACCTCGTAGTCCAGGTACTGCTTTCCATTGAATTCGATGGGGCCATGGAGTTTCACACCAGGGTATGTCGAACTCAGGCTGAGATAGTTCCAGGGCGTCATGTTGACAAACCGGTAGCCGTAAAGGCCTTCTTCCCAGTCCGTCAGGGGTTGCTGTTGCTGGCCGAAAGTGAGTTTGTCCTTGCCAAACGTCTTGCTGTTTGCAAAAGGCGTGTTGTAGTCGACATAAGCGTATTTGAGACGAAGGAGGAGGTTGCCATTCTCTGTGGAGCCGGTGGCGCTGGTGCTGCCGAGCTTCACTCCGGATGCCGAACTATACTGGCGGTAAATATTGGGCGTCACCCGGAAGGTTAATGCCTTGGTCGGAGAGAAAACGAAGTTGATGTAAGTCCGATCAACGTCGAAAGAGTTGAATCCACTATTCCCGGGTCCGGGAGTATTGAGGAGGCTAAGGATTTGCGGGCCAAACCCTGTATTGGCGTAATAGCGATACAGCCCGAAAAAGGTCGCGCCAATCTGGATTTTTCCATTGTCAAGGTCCAGGGGTCCGGATTTCTTCGCCTGTCCGGCCGGCGAACTCTCAGAACTCGTCACCGCGGAACGCGATGTTTCTACGGCCTGCAAACCCGCAGTCCCAGATTGTTTTTCCTGCGACAGGTTCATTGGTGCATTCACTGCCAGGACTCGATTTGCGTCCTCATCTTGCGCCTTGGGCAAAGGCGGAAGGATGGGAGCGAGGCTCGCGATCTCATTGCCGCTGGATGGCTGGGCGACGGGGGCGGACGTGGTTATATTCCGTGCCGGTTGAGCAACAGCCGATGCAGTCGTGGAAGTGCGGCCACTCCCAACCTCGGCCTGCAGCTGATTGACCGCGTTCACAAGCTGCGCAATCTGTTGCTGCTGGGCAGCAAGCTGCTGTTTCAATTGGGCAATTTCACTAGCTGAGCCAGCTTGGGATTGGTTCTCTTCTTGAACTTCTGAAACGGGCTTTTTCTTCTGGTCCACATGCGGAGCGTTCGATTTCTTTAGTTTCGTATTTGTATTCTTTTTGATCGTAACGTGCCTGGCAGGAACACCGGCTCCATCGCCGGATTGGCTTTGATTCGCCGCTGCATGCACAGCAGCCGCTCCCACCAACAAAGCAGCGAGGATGGCCAGACCCATACGGAGCCAGGTGTTAACATTTCGCAAGTGCATTTTTACTCCTTACAAGTAAAGGTTTTTTACAGTCGTGTAGTTTGAAGCCGCACAAATTGCGCATATTCGTTACGGATGGACGACCAACCACATCGTATTGCGGCCACGTGAATGGGAGGTTACGTTTGTGTTACATTTCTGTTACAAACGGCCACACAGAGTTCAGCTTGAGAATCTTTTTTCCGTCTTTGCAAGTAAAGAAAGAGCGGGCTGAACCGGGTTGCGCCGGGTCAAAAAACCCCACATTTTCCTTGCACAGGGCACACAGCCACCACGCTCAAAGCTGGAAATTCCACTAAGGCTTTTCAGCCCGACACTGGAAAATGCAGGGCCGGTAACCTTCATCCGACCCTGCCAGGAGAAGGGGTCTTAGCCTTGTGGAACATCTTCGCTCAGCCCGTTAAGCTGTCACTCCGGTTGAAACCTTAAAGGGCCAGACACTGCGTACCCTGATGGGCAATCGCGGCGACATGCAGGTGCGAGCCTCTGCGCCTGGAGACATTGTCGATGGCACACTTCAGAATGTGAACGATCTGCGGGACTGTGAACGAGTCCGTCATAAAGTCAAAGGCCCCGTGGTCCATGGTGTCCATGTAAAGCCTGGTGTCGGCCAAAGGGGAAACGATAATGACGTTGACCGGCTCGATCGCTTTGGCCGCAACGTCCAACACGTCCATCCAGTTGCCATCGGGCAGAACGGTATCGCTCATCACCAGGTGCGGGCACGGCATCTCACAGAGTTGCGCTTCCGCTTCCTTGACGCTCCTCGCCCGGACAACCTTGATGGAAAGCGCCTCAAGCACCAGTTGCAAAGTGTAGAATCTGTCGTTTCTGTGGTGAATCAATAACGCGGTGATTTTAGGCTTCATTTTCAATTTGCCTTCTTTATCCTTAAGTGTCAGTTCTATTTTCACGTTTCCAGCTTGAAGGACGACTGTTACGCCATGATGACAGTCCCATGAAAATGCAGTTACATTGCGACCTGCATCTGAGGCGGGCATTTCGGGGGTGGCAACGCAAACAGGCAGTGGATGCGCGGTAAGGGCAAAGCAGGGTGCTGCCGATGGCGACTTCAGGACTACCCAGAGGGGAGGATTTGAGCAGGTAATGATCTACGCGAATTTTGCGGGCCAGGCTTCGTCATCGTAGCCGCAGCGGTAACGGCCAGAAAATCACGCCGATTCATAACACTCCCATTTTTTCAGAATTTGCGCGCCCTCAGGACAAAGCGGAATAGCGCATTCTGGCGGAATCTTTGTTCCACTCACCAGTTTGTAATCGACCCGTCGGGCCGCTGAAACATTGGAATAGGACGCGACGGCTCCGTGACTTCGGCCGCCAGTTGCAGCGGTTTCGTATCGAGTTCCACTCCAAGCCCGGGCCGGCGGTTGGGCCACAGTTTTCCGTTTTGGAAATCGTAGAATCGCGGCAGGTGAGCATATTTATGCAATCCATTGCCCAGCATCTCCATCATGACGGGGCCGGGGAAAACGCCGCAGCAGTGGACAAGGGCCGCTTCGGAAACCGGGCCCGTAAAGTGCGGGATCAATCCGACGTAGTGCGTGTCGCACAACGCCGCGATCTTCATATACTCCGTAATACCCCCCACGTTCGGCAGGGTTACCCGCGCGTAATCGATCAGCTGGTTTTCAATAAGCCAGCGGATGTCCCACTTGCTGCCGAACTGTTCGCCGACAGCGATGGGCACTTTGACATGCTCGCGCAATTCCCGGTAGACGCCGGGATCTTCCGACCGGACCAGGTCCTCGGCAAAATACGGCTCCAGCGGTTCGATCAGGGTGGAAAGCCGCACGGCATCGGGGAAGTCCAACCGCGTGTGATAGTCAAGCGCCCAGTCGCCATCGGGGCCAACGCCTTCGCGAATCTCAACGCAGTCCTGATAGGTCTGGCGGACCGCGTGATGTGAATTAAACGGCTGGCCACTCGCCGGATCGGCGGTAGCGTAACGGAAAGCACGGAACCCCGCCTCGAGGCAGGCGCGCGCGGTTTCTTTGAGAGAACCATGGCCGGGAAAACCGGTGGAGTAACACTCCACGTGCTGGCGCGAGAGCCCGCCAAGCAGTTCATAGACCGGAACGCCCAGCGCCTTGCCCTTGATGTCCCATAAGGCCAGATCAAGGGCCCCCATGGCATCCAGCTTTTCGCGGCCGGCGGGATAAAAGTACCCTCGAAACATCATCTGCCACAGGTGTTCGATGCGCGCCGGGTCTTCGCCGATCAGCATCGCGGCGCACTGTTTGACGGTGTCCGGTGACCCGCCTTCACCCACGCCCGTAATGCCTTTGTCCGTCTCCACCGTCACGATATGAAAACTCTGGTTGAACGCCGGCGGCGATTGGGGGTTGTGGTAGAAACGAATGCGCGTGATCTTCATGCCTGAACTCGTCGCCGAGGATGACGATGGTGAAGCGCCAGCAGGGCGCCGTGCAAAGGGTATTGAATTCGCAACTCCCGGCCCGGCCGCCGTGGCCGCTCCTCCAAGCGCTGCCGCGCGAAGAAAAGTTCGACGTTTCATTAATCCACCTCCCGATGGCAATAGATTCCCGCCCACAATCACGGACGACAGCCGCCGATGGTCCTGCACCGCGCGTTCGCCGGACTGGCGGTCTTGAGGAAAGCGAAGTTATCTCTCTGCGGGGAAAATTGCAAGCGAGCGTTAGAACAGGGTGAACGGTGAATTGAATATCCGAACTCACCCGGGAATCAGCTCGAAGTGGTTTTCAGCGATTCAGACAAGCAAGCCGGCAGAAGTATCGTGAAGGTCGAGCCTTTTCCTAGCTGGCTTTCGACGCTGACCGTTCCGTTCATTCGCTCAATAACGTGCTTAACGATGGATAGCCCGAGGCCTGTTCCACCCATTTCGCGGGAACGAGCCTTATCAACCCGGTAGAACCGCTCGAAGACGCGCGACAAGTCGGTCGAGGGTATGCCGATCCCTGTGTCAGTGACCGTGATGCGAATTTTGTCTTCGTGTTCGCGCGTGACCTCCAAACGGACTTCGCCTGCTGGACGATTGAACTTGACGGCGTTGTCGAGCAGGTTCACAAGGGCCTGTTCCAGCCGCCCGCGCTCTGTGAGGACGTCAGCCTCTTCCAGCGCCCCGCGGATGATCGTGACGCCGTGAAGCTGGGCCGCCGGCTCAATAATCTTAAGGGCCGTCTCCGCCGCGGCACGCACGGGAACCGGCCTGGATTCAACTGCGGGTCTTTCAGATTCGAGCTCAGAGAGCGCCAACAGGTCCGAAGCAATGTTGCCGAGCCGGTTGGAATGGGCCTTGATGATCTCAACAAATTTCCGGTTGTTTTCCTGGTCTTCGAGCGCGCCTTCCAGCAGTGTTTCCGCATATCCGCTGATGGCTGTAAGGGGCGTGCGCAGTTCATGCGACACATTGGCGACAAAATCCCTTCGGACACGCTCCAGCCGCTCCAGGTCCGTTATGTCATAGAAAATTGCGATGGCGCCGCCCTGCACCGTTCCTCCCAGTGGAGTCACCTGGACCTCAAACGATCGGCCTTCCGCCCCCGCAAGCCGGACCCGCTGCTTCACGGCCTGATGGGATTCCAAAACCTGGGTAAACATGCTGATCGGTTCGGGATCGCGCAAAACTTCCACCAGAGGCCGGCCTTCAGGAATGGAATCCGAGGCGCCAACAACACGGCGGAATGAGTCGTTGCAGAAAGTGATTCTGAGCTCACCGTCCACAGCAAGCACTCCT
>JAJYJL010000306.1 GCA_021789565.1 Acidobacteriota bacterium | reverse complement strand
CACCAAAAAACGAACCCGACCGAACCCAAAACCGAAGCCGGGAAGTTATTGAAAACAGGTAGCTGTGGAAAAAGCGAACCCAAAACGAACCCAAAAACGAACCCGGCCATCTTATTGAAAATAAACGATGGCGAAAATATGAGCCTGAAACGAACCGGAGCAAAGCCGAAGGCCAAAGGTGGGACAGTTCAACCCGATGTAGCCTGTCGTCAACCGGATTTTCATCAGCCGCCCTGCCGGGCGACGTCGCGGACGCCGGCGATGAGGCGATTGACTTCTTCGCTTGTTGTGTAGCAGGCGCAACCGGCGCGGACGACCCCCTCTTTCTTGAACCCGAGCCGCTCAACAACTGTGGCGGCATAGAAATTCCCGTGCGACACAAAGACTCCCCGCTTCGCCAAATGAGCGGAAACATTGGCGGAAGCCACACCCTGGACGATGAACGATACGGTTGGCGTCCGGCGCTCAGCCGGCGTGGGCCCGAATACTTTGACACCCGGGATGTTCGAGATGCCGTCCCACAACTGCGTTACGAGCGCGTGGCCGCGTGCGTCGAGCCCTGTGAGTGCGGCAAGCAATCGTTCACGCCTTGAGGCTCCCACGGCCAGCGAGGCAAGAAAGTCGACGGCGCCAGTTGTTCCCGCAATGCCTTCGTGGTTCTGCGTGCCGGTCTCAGTTCGCTCCGGGGCCGTATCTGGCGCGGGCGCAAGTTTCGGGAAATCGATTGACTGCAGCAGTTCCTCGCGTCCATACAGCACGCCCATGTGTGGGCCGTAGAATTTGTAGGCGGAGCAGGCCAGGAAGTCGCAGCCCCAGGCCTTTACGTTTGTAGGAATGTGAGGAGTGGAATGCACGCCGTCCGCAAACAACAGCGCGCCCACGCTGTGGGCAATTTCAGCGGCGCGGCGGACATCATTGATCGTGCCCAGCGCGTTCGAAGCCACGCCGATGGCCAGCACCTTTGTCCGCTTGGTGACCTTGGCCTCCAGATCATGCCAATCGAGCTGGCCCGTTTCCGTGAGCATCCTGACCGAGCGGACTGTAACACCGCGCTCCTTTTCGAGCGCCCGCCAGGGGTCCACGTTGGCGTGGTGGTCCAGTTCTGTCACCACAATCTCGTCGGCCGGACCGTAGGCGCGCCCGAGCGCGCGCGAAAGGTGGAAAGTGAGCGTGCTCATGTTGGGGCCGAAGACGATCTCCCGCGGGCTTGCATGTAGCAGGTCCGCCAGGGCTGTGCGCCCGTTGCGGATGGTTGCATCCGTCTCGTTGCTGGTGGCATAGCCCCAGTGGGTGTTGCAGTTGTGATGATAAAGATAATCGCTGACGGCCTCGACCACGGCGCGGGGAACCTGCGTACCGCCCGGGCCGTCAAAGTAGGCGACCGGGTAGCCGCCTTCGCGCCGTTCAAGCGCTGGAAACTGCGCGCGAACTTTCTCTGCCGGCGCAATGCTGGTTTGGTTTGTTGCGGTGCTCATGATGACTCCCTGAAGTTTGCTGCCTGAAGGGGATACATGGAACCCTATATTGTAATGGTTGCTTTCTCGCGGTGCGAGAGTCTTCTGCCTGCGCCGGCTTCAGCACACCACCGTTGGCACGGCTTGTACAGCTGTGATTTGCAGGCGGGAGAGAAACAGGGCGGCAATCAGTACTATGCCGCTCGCGCCAACCATTGCGCCGCCGAGCCCGATGGTGTGCTTCAGCCAGCCGGCCAGCGCGGCGGAAATCCCGCCGGCGAACGTCCCCACAAAGTTAAAGACTCCATAACCTGTGGCGCGAAGCTCGGGGCTGGCGATCTGGCTGAGCACGGGCATGCAACTGCAATCGTACGATCCGCGCCCGATGCCGAAAACGGTGAGCGCCGCCAGCAGCAGCCAGCCCGAGCCCGTGGTTCCAACGATGCACAGGAACGGTGCCGCAATCGCAAGGCCCGTTGCCTGCGTCATCAGCCGGCCGCGCGGCGAGCTCGTTCCCCAGCGGTCCGCCAGCACTCCACCCAGCAGCATCCCTGCCACGCTTCCCGCCTGGATGTAAACGGTGGCGGAAAACCCCGCCGCCAGCAGGCTCATGTGGAAACGCTCGTAGAGATAAATCGGCATCCAGGTATAGACCAGCCAGTTGGCAACGGACATCATGCCAAAGACGAGTGTCAAAGTTGCGAAACCGCGGAGCGCAAAAAGTTTGCCGAGCGAAACTGCAAGGCGTGGCTTCGCGGGTTTTGGTTGCTCAGCCGCGGGCTGTGCGGCTGGCGGCCTTTCGCGCAGGCCCAGCAAGGCCGCCATCGCATAGGCTACGCCGAGGATACCCAGAACAGTGAACGCCGGCCGCCATCCGTAGTGCTCGCCGATCCAGCCTCCGGCCACGCCGCCCAGCACAATGCCCAGATACGCGCCGCTGAAGTGGATGCCGGTGGCGAGCGACCGCGTCCGCTCGCTGTGATGATCGGCAATCATCGCCAGACCTGCGGGGAGGTAAGCGGCCTCGCTCACTCCCATCAGGCCGCGCGCGGCAAGCAGTTCGCGGAAGTTCCTGGCTTTGCCGGTCGCCCAAGTCATCAGCGACCAGATCGCCAGACTTGCCACAATCACTTTCTTGCGGCCGAACCTGTCTGCAAGATACCCGGCAAGCGGGCTGGCGATAGCGTAGACCCAGAGGAAGGATGTGCTCAGAAGTCCCAGTTCCAGGTCGGTGAGTTTCAGGTTACGCTGAAGCAGTGGAAAGATCGAGAATATGACCTCCCGGTCGAGGTAGTTCAGCAGAAAGATAAACCACAGGAGCGCGACAAGCACCCATGGATAGACGGATCTTTCGGCCGCGCGTCCGGCGCTCATCGGGCACCGGCAAGCGACGGGCTCAAGCTGCTCTTTTCGATCAGGCTGCGCAACTGCTGTTCCTGCTCGTGTGTCAGGTTCTGGCGAGGCGGGAGGCATAAGCCACAATCGAACCCTTGCCACTTCAGCATGGTTTTTACGGCCGAAAGCATGGGGAATTGCAGGGTGATGCGGATCAGTTCATTTACCTGGTCCTGCGCGCGGCGGGCGTGATCCCATTTGCCGCTTTGCGCGCATTCATAAATTTGCAAAAAGAGCTCGGGAACCAGGTTATAGAACGTTCCGATCCCGCCGCTCGCGCCCATTAGCAGACCGGCGGCAAGCACTTCGTCGCGGCCGTTGAAAATCAGCTTACCTGACTGGCGGATCTGATGCAGCTTGTAGAGATCAAAATCCGTGAACTTCAATCCCACAACATTCGGGATCGTGCAGAAATCGAGAAGCTGATCGAGCGTAATATCAATCCGGCTTGCTTCAGGATAGTAATACACCAGCAACGGCAGGCTGGTGGCAGCGGCCAGTTGCGCGTAGTAGCCCCGAAGCTCGGCAAAGTTGTAATGTCCGGCCGGCGGCAGGCTGCTGACCGCGCTCGCCCCGATTTGCTCGGCGTGGCGGGCAAGCTGGATGGCGTCTTTAAGGCGTGTGGCCCCAACGTGCAGGACAACGGCCCGGTCTTTAGGTGAGCAACGGATGGCCGTCTCAGCCACCTGCTGCCGCATGCTGACCGTCTGCAAGACACCCTCACCGGTCTGGCCGCAGACGTAAACGCCGTGGACGCCGGTCTCGTAAAGATGGGCCAGCAGGCGCTCAAACGTTCCAGTGGCAAATTCTCCATCCGCCCCAAATGGCGTGACAATCGCCGGAAAAATCCCGCGCAGGCGATGCTTCAGATCCTCAATGGATGACATGATAACTGGAACTCCCTAAGTTGTAATGGACCTGCCGCGTAAGATCATAGGAATTCATCGTGTCTTGCTAAATCATGCACAAAGCAAGAAAGATAACGTACACCAGGGCGAAACATTCGCGCTACTTCGCCCTTTTATGATAATTGCCGTGCGTCAGCCATTCCAAATTGAAATGCGCAAACTCAATCTCATCGTATGCCTCCGCCGTGCCGCGCTCATAAAGCAACCCGACGCTCCCATCGGGCAAAACCGCAAGCGACGAATATGCCGATGGCCCTTCGTAAATCAGGCGGGCTGTCGGCCACGTTTTTCCCCCGTCACTGCTCAGGCGGACAGTCATCCGGTCGCGCCGTGCAGTATCGGCAGGATTCGAAAACAGCAGCCGGCCCCTGCCTCCGCCACGCTCAAGAGCATACCGGACCATGCTCGCCTGGCAAACCGGCTCAATCAGGGTGGGGTCCAAGCGGACGGGAGACCATGTAATCCCGCCGTCGCGGCTCGAGGCCATGGCACGCTGGTGCCGGCCCGCATAACTGCGCATGTTCAACAGCAAAGATCCGTCCGCCAGTTGTACCACGGCGGATTCGTTAGTTTCGGGCCCGGCGCTGCCGCCGACCTTCCACGTTTTGCCGTCGTCGTCGCTGTAAATCACGTGGGAATAAAACGCGTTCGTTCGCGCCACCTTATGATCGCAGGGAACCACCAGCCGCCCGTCCGTCATCTGGATTCCGTTGCCGGGCCCCGTGGCGTACCAGGTCCAGTCCGGCTTCTTCGCGGATGGAGTAATATCTCTCGCCGAGGCCCAGTGCAAACCGTCGTCGTTGCTGTGCGTGATCCATACCGTGCGCGAACCGCTGGGAGTGCCTTCGTCGATTTCTTTTTCCGTCACACCCGCAGGGTTGGCAGTCACCAGCAGCCAGACGACGCCCGTTTTTCGGTCCTCCACGGGCGTGGGATTTCCCACGGTGAAACCCGGAAAGTGCGCAACCACCTGCGCCGGCGTCCAGCTCTTTCCGTTGTTAAGGCTGCGCCTCAGAACCACGTCGGCGGGCGCTGAATCGCTGGCCGAACCCGAGCGCGCTTCACAGAAAGCGAGCAGCGTGCCTTTGCTGGTCACGAGCAGCGCAGGAATACGGTGTGAAAAGTAGCCGCCGCCTTTTGCCTGATAAACTGTGGCCTGCCGGATAAACGGGTGGGCGGCAATTACCCGACCGGTTGCGAAGAAGAGCCCGGCAATTAGACAGCCAGCAACTTTGCGCGCTGTAGTAGTTCTGTAAGAACTCATTTGATGTTACCTCGGGCCGGCGTCGTAAATTTGCGGCGTGCTTGGGAGCACGAGTGCGTCACCTCAAACCCGACATGCACTGTGGGCCTGACACCCGCTCTGAAACTGCGCATTGTATCACTACTGTTGACGAGTAGCGTACGGCCCTTGATGCAGCCCAAGCCTCAACCGCTACTTCCAGGTTTGGCAAGTGGATAAATGTGTTATGGTAGCTGCGTTAAAAAGAGGACAGTGGTATTTGCAGATTTCGCATGATGTTCGGCGTGCCTGAGAACTCGCATAAATCTAAACAAATAAGTTAAGCCGCTGAAAGGCGTGGATACACATCAAGAATCACTTTTGAACGAACCGCGGATGCCGATGCGATATTTACCTGAAGAACTGCGAAACCAACTGCAGGGGATGTTTTCTTTTCCGGTGACTCCTTTCACCGAGAGCCTGGAGATTGATGTTGCCCGATACCGTGAGCACGTCGGCTGGATGATTGAAGGAAAACCGGCAGGGCTCTTTGTTTGTGGTGGAACGGGAGAATTCTTCTCACTCGACCTGGCCGAGTTTCGGACCCTGGTGAAGATTGCGGTGGAAGTGGCCGCCGGCCGGTTGCCCGTGATTGCGGGCGCGGGTTACGGGACACAGCTCGCCCTCGGTTACGCGAAGGCGGCTGAAGATGCCGGCGCTGACGGCTTGCTTGTGCTTCCACCTTACCTCATCCAGGCTGAGCAGCAGGGGCTTTTCGAACATTACCGGCGCGTCGCTGGCGGGACCCGGATTGGCCTGATCGTCTATCAGCGCGACAATGCGATCTTCGCGCCTTCGACGGTTGCTCGGCTGTCCGAGATCGAGAACATCATCGGCTTCAAGGATGGGCACGGAAACATAGAATTGCTGCTACGGATTCAAAGAGAAATCGGCAACCGCCTGGCCATCATCAATGGAATGCCGACCGCAGAATTGTCGGCTGTGGCCTTTAAAGGGCTTGGCATCTTGAACTATTCGTCAGCGGTCTTCAATTTTGTCCCGACCATCGCTAAGGCTTTTTACAATGCTCTGGTGAAAGGCGACGGTCCGGCGATGGACCGGCTGCTCGACACCTTTTATCGCCCGCTCGCCGACCTGCGCGACCGCCGCAAAGGTTACGCAGTCTCGATGATCAAGGCCGGGTTGAGAGCGGTTGGCAAGCCCGCAGGGCCCGTGCGGCCGCCGCTTATGGACTGTTCGGCGGAGGAAATCGAGAGTTTGAAGGCCATCATCGCCAGCGGGTTGGCCGGGGTGAGAGAATAGTCGGAAGTTTTCGGCCTGCGAGGAAGCACCCGACCAGTTCGGCAGAGCAAAATCGCAGGCACAACGTTCAGGCCTTCGCTTGCAACGCAAGGCCAAAACCATTGCGGAGGTGTGAGGAAGAATGAACCGCCGAGGATTTCTTCGATCAACCGCCGGTGCTGCTGCCGCAGGGCCGCTGGCCGGGGCCGCCGTCCGCCGCAGCCAAGGCAAAGATTCAAACAAAGCGCCCCAGGGCCGGATGAAGCTGGGCACACAGTTTGGCGCCGCGCCTTCTGACGATACGCTTCGGGCCATCGCGGCGTTCGGCGTCAAGCACATCTGCAGCGGCTTTCCCGTGCCGCAATCCGACACGCAGTGGACAGTGGAAGGCCTGAACCGGCTGCGCGACCGCATGGAATCATTCGGGATCAACCTTGTGATGGTTCCTCTGCCGCTCAGTTCAAGTTACATCACCCGCGCGGAGAACCCGGCCATCATGTTGGGCCAGAGTCCCGAGCGCGACCGCGAAATTGACAGGATTTGCGGGATGATTCGGGATTGCGCCAAGGCGGGAATTCCGGCGGCGAAGTACAACATGACCATTCTGGGAGTCGTGCGTACGAAACCGACACGCGGCCGCGGCGGAGCAACTTACAGCACCTTTGACTACAAGCAAGCTGAATCGCAGCACCCGCCCCTGACGCCGGCGGGCGACGTGAGCGCCGACGAAATGTGGGAACGAATCACCTATTTTCTCAAGCGTGTGGTGCCCGTGGCGAACGAATACAAAATCAGGATCGCCTGCCATCCGCATGATCCTGCTATGCCGCGCGTTGCCGGCTATCGCGGCGTGCATCGGGTACTCGGAAGCGTGGACGGCCTCAAGCGATTCATCTCCATTAGTGCAAGTCCCTATCATGGCCTGAACTTCTGCCAGGGCACAGTTTCCGAAATGCTGGAAAATCCGGGCGAGCAAATCTACGACGTGATCCGCTATTTCGGCGAGCGCAAGAAGATCTTCAACGTTCACTTTCGCAATATTCGCGGTCATTTCCTCGATTTTCAGGAGACTTTTCCGGACAACGGCAGCGTCAACATGCTGCGCGCCATGCGCACCTATCATGAGGTCGGTTACGACGGCATGGTCATGCCGGACCACGCTCCCAGGATTGAAGGCGACGCTGGCGGGAAGCAGGCCTTCGCGTTTGAATACGGCTACATCGCCGCGGCACTTCAAATGGTCCAACAAGCAGCCTGATGGTCTGCGCGCACCTGCAGCCAGGTGGAGTTCATCGAAGGAGACACTAAGATGGAGCAGATGACGAGAAGGGAATTCATCGCCGTTTCAGCGGCTTCTTTGATCTGCACACGCGCGTGGACGTCGCCAGCGCAGACTTCAGACGGCGCACAGCCGTGGTACGCAACGATGCGTCGTTGCGGCCAGTTGAACTTCAATGAACGCGATCCGCTTACATTGAACGCGGATTCATGGATGGATTACTGGGCGTCACTCAAGGTGAATGCGATACTCCTGAACGGCGGCGGGATTGTTGCGTTTTACCCCACAAAGATTCCATATCAGCACCGCAGCGAATTTCTGGGCGATCGCGATCTGTTTGGGGATATGGCCGCGGCGGCGCGCAAGCGCGGAATCCGTGTTGTGGCAAGAATGGATTGCAACTACGCCTACCAGGAAGCACTGGAGGCCCACCCGGAATGGTTCCAAAGGAACCCGGATGGCTCTCCGCGACGGCAGGGGGAATGTCCCTGGCTCTTCAGGACATGCATG
>JAJYJL010000305.1 GCA_021789565.1 Acidobacteriota bacterium | reverse complement strand
TTTCACCTCCACCTTTTCTTCAAGGTTGTCGTAGTACTCCTTCAAAATGGCTATCACTTCCGGCTTCGAAAACTCTGGCGGGACTGGTTTTCCTTCGCTCATCAGTTTGCGAAGCAGCGTCCCGGAGAGAAGGAGCCTTGCGCCACCCTTATAGTTACCGTTGTCGTCAATGACAGCCTTGCTCTCATGCGGGCAGGTCTTCATCGAGGCCATGCTCTTGCATTCGAAGCAGTAGAACGTCCAGTCCATGCACAGAGGCTGGATGGCAAGCGCTCCGGCCGGCACCTCATGGAAAATCGTCTGGGCGTCAAAGGGGCCGTAGTAGTTCCCCACGCCGGCGTGGTCACGCCCAACAATCAGGTGCGAGCAGCCATAATTCTGCCGGAACACGGCATGCAGCAACGCTTCACGAGGCCCGGCATACCGCATCTCCATCGGGTAGCCGCCCTGGATCACGCGATCTCTGCGAAAGTACTTGTTGACCAGCGCGTCTATCGCCCGGACACGAACATCAGCCGGGATATCACCCGGCTTGAGCTTGCCAAGCAGTTGATGCACATAAACACCGTCGCAGACCTCAATGGCAATCCACGCCAGATAAGCATGGGAGTTGTGCATGGGGTTGCGAAGTTGAAGCGCCGCAATCGTACTCCAGTTCCGTTCCGCAAAAAGCTTCCGTGCATCCGCAGGGGTCTGGTAAATCCCTTTAAACTCCTCCGGGAAAAACGATTCGGAGAAAACCTTGATGGGGCCAGCCAGGTTAACAGGTGCCTGTTCCATGACCTTCTGCACACCAGGGTGCGCGGGATCTGCCGTCTTGAACACTTCCTTGCACTCAAGTTCTTTGTCGATCCTGTACTTCTCGGTAACTTTCATAGTTCCCATCAGCTCTTGTGTTTCGGTGTCCCAAAGGGCCACTTCCTCGCCGATGGAAATGGATTTGGCTAACTCTTCGGTAGCGGACAACGTGATTGGAATGGGCCAGTAAAGATTTTTTCTGCTGGGCAATGCAAAGCGGTCACAGCAGGCCTTCCAGTCGTCTTTTCCCATAAAGCCGTCGAGCGGCGTGAAGGCGCCGATGCCCATCATGATCAAGTCGCCGGTTTCGCGGCTGGTCAGAGGAATTTTCTTCAGGCCTGCGGCCCGTTTGACTTCCTCCTTCCTTTGCTCCTGAGTCAGAAGCAGCGGCTTCAGATCAGGACTTCCGTGGGGTGCTACGAGTCTGCTCATATCGGATCTCCTTTCGATGTCAATGCATAAAATCTCTCAAAGGCGCGCCAATGTGCCTCGTTTGCTGTGGCGGGCGACCCAGCAACATTTCCAGCAAAGGTCAAATATCTCCAGCCCGCAAATGCAGTCACTCATCAACGCCACTCCCACTGGAGAAATCCCGGTTTCACGTCCACCATCGCGTTGACGATCAACTCAACCAGACCTCCGTACAGGATCTGGTGCTTCTGCCAGAGGTCGTAATAGGCAAACATGTCCCGGAACTGCCCTTTGCAGTTACTGCAAGGGGCACAAACATACTTCGGAATTGAGGGGTCGAGGCAATCTCCAAATGCGTCCAGGATCTGCGCAATTTTCTTGCGGCCGGCAACCTTGAAACGCCAGTCCGAGAAATTGTTACCGCTCATGATGGCAAATCCACTGCCTCCGCCACAGCAGTAGTTGTCCACGCCATGTGGCTCCATTTCCCTGAACTTCGGGCACAGCTTGCGGACGATTTCACGCTGGGGCTCCACGACGCCCATCAACCGCACCAGGTTGCAGGGATCATGGAGTGTCACAGGAAAATCGTTGCGGGAAGGGTCGAACTTGATCCTCCCGCTCATAACAATGTCGTGCAGCAACGTCATGGAGCTTTCGCGCGGAATGTTCAGATCTCCTGTGAGCACGCGGTCCGCAATTACGGTCAGGGCCTTGTGGGCATGGCCGCATTCACCGAGGACGATCTTCTTGACTTTGAGTTTTCGGGCGGCTTCCGCGTGTTTGATGGCCACCCGTGCAAACTGGGCGTCGTCATACCAGACTCCGTAGTTAATGGAGTCGTAGCCCGCCAGGTCTGTTGACAGGGTCCAAGAAATACCGGCGGCCTGCAGGATCAGAGCGAAGGCCCCGGGATTCTCGGGCCATGCCACGATTTCGCCGGCGTTGTGAATCAGCAAAACATCGGCCCCTTCCACGTCCCACGGAGTTTTCACTTCGATGCCGGACCGTTCACTGGTGTCCTCATCAATAAACTCGATGTTGTCCTTCACCGCCGCCGCGTTCATGCCGGTGGAGGAGCCAACCTTAAGCTGCAGCATTGACCCGTTGTCGTGAAGTTCTTTCGGGGCGATGCCCATTTCCTGGCTGAAGAGCTTGCGCAGCTCGTGAGCGACCAGGCCATTGTCTGCTCCGATTGGACAGGCCTGGGCGCATCGCCGGCAAAGGTTGCAGCGGTATGAAAGCTCGATCAGTCTGGCCACCAGCGGCCAGTTCAGCTTGATGTCGCCGTGCTGCCAGGCCGAAAACAGGCCACCGTGTTTAACGTATTTGAAGTAAAGACGGCGAACGATCTCGGTACGAAATGTCGGCCGGTAGAGTTCGTTTCTGCCGCTGGCCTCAAATATGTGGCACGCTTCCGAACAGGTCTGACATTTGGCGCAGTGTTCCATTGTCAGCAGGAGCGGCTGAAGGAACGTCCAGTTATCCTCTCGCGTGAAGAGTTTCTCCAGGCCTGACAGGAATTTCCTTACAAGCGCTTCCGCCTCCTCTTTGGTCTTTGGCTGAGGAAGACTGACGGCGCAGGTGTCATCCAGGAAGCACTCATACTTTTCGAGAACCTGGTCAGAAAGCGGCGTCCATTCGCAGTCATTTGCGGGGTGGTCAAAGGGAGGGGGCAGAAGCATCAAGTCTTCGGTCTCGAGGTGAGACAGGGCCTCGTGTGCCTGCCTGGACATGTCCGAAAGCTTGATCTTATCTTTCATTTTCTACCGCCTTGTGCTGGATTGGTGGTAGCAATCTCTGCCCACGTCTTGACGCCGTCCCCGGCAACGTGTGGAGCAGTCCAGGTTGGCCGGTAGGCCAAACATTCGGCCAGCTTTGCTTCCAGCTTGCTATCCTTCCAATTGGGCTTATCACTCCAGCGTACGGAGTGATACGTAAAATACTTCGCAATGAAGTGCGCCATGTGCGTTAAGGGTATGTACGCTATTAGCAAAGCGCCGAGCACCAGCCCGGTTGCGAGGGGAAACGGAATTTGTAGCTCGGGGTCGAAGGTGAGAGTGCCGTGCGCAAGGGCAAACGCGCCCAACGAATTCGCGGGACGCAGCAAATAACCAGAGAGGAGGAGGCCAATCGTGACAATGAAAAAGGCCAGGTTGAAGATGTCCCCCGCCGTCGTATAGGGTGTGAGGTCTTCATCCGTGAGGCGCTCGATCAGCAGACCCACCGCGCCCCCAAGGGTCAGAACGGCGCCAGTCGAGCCGAGGGCGGCGTACGCGTTATACAGAACAGTCCCGGTTCCAGTTGCCCATACGCCGGGCGCCACAAACCCTAAAAATGCGCTCGAGAAAAGAAGCGCGGCGGCGCCGATAAGCATGTACAAGCCGAGGTGGAATGGATAGGAACGGTACCACATCTTTCTCCTGAAATCCCACAGGCCCTTCAGAAGAAAAATCTCCACAAGCATGGACCTCAGTTCGCCCGTGAGATTGACGTGTACAGGCTTGGTCCACCAGTCCTTCTGCTCGTAATAGGACCCTCCGTGTTTTGCTCTCTCTTTCTCTTCGTGCGGGACGGGATAGAGTTCCCAACGCAGGTGCAGTGGCAGCCTGGCATACCCCACCGCCCGGACGACGCTGGCGACAATGAAAGCCAGCACGCCAGTGTAAGTTATCGCGTAAATAATGATCGTGCTTGGCATGGCTGAGTAACTCCTTCATGCTGATTGATCGCCGCCGACACGCGCCTGCAAACCGGTTACACCTGCCGTCACGGCGAATTTGTAAGCCGGAACGGAAGAGGCCTCTCTAGCGATTTCCACTGACAGCGCAATCTTGTAAAACACAGTGACCATCAACGCGCCCACCGCCCACACACCCAGTGTTATGGTCATTTCCGGCACCGTTGGAACGTAACGGGTCATGGTACCGAGGGGTGAAGGCATGAACCCGCAAACGATCAGGCAGACGCCCTTATCTATACAGAGCCCTGAAAACACGGCTCCGCATGTGAACCCGAGAATTGTTTCGTTGTGTCTCAGGGTTGGGACCAAGAGAGGTATCAAGGCGGCAATCATGAGAAGAACTGAAAGCTGCCCCCACGGAAGCAGCGAATTTGGGCCCACTGACCCGAGGTACATGGACTTGAAATGTTCGGTCAGTTCTGGGACCTGACTATAGAACGCGGTAAAAAGTTCCATGAGCAGCAGGAATACATTTATAACCATCGCGTAGGTCATAATCACTGCCAGACTATTGATGGCCTTCCTGCCCACGTCATAGGATGTAAGCTCGCGGATCAAGAGACAAAGCAGGATGAGCAGCGCTGGCCCCGAAGCAAACGCCGAGGCCAAAAAGCGAGGCGCCAGAATGGCCGTGCGCCAAAGTGTCCGGCCTGGAATGCCGCAATAAAGGAAGGCAGTCACCGTGTGGATGCTGATGGCCCAGGGAACTGAGAGGAGGATGACGGGCCTGACCCAGCGCGGCGGGTGGACGTCCTGTTGTTCGGCATGCAAGGTTGCTAGCGTGATGGTGATATTGAGAACGAGGTACCCCGAGAGTGAGATCATGTCCCAGAACATGACTGAGTGGAACTGCGGGTAAAGGAAGACGTTGAATACCCGCATCGGTTTGCCCATATCGACCATAATGAAGAGCATGCACATCGTGACGGAAGCAACGGCCAGAAACTCGCCGAGGATGGTCATGCGGGCGAATTCTTTGTGGTTGTGAAGATAGTAAGGCAGTACCACCATGACGGCAGACGCGGCAACACCCACCATGAAAGTGAACTGGCCGATATAGAGCCCCCAGGAGACGTCCCGGCTCATGCCAGTCAGCCCCAAGCCGTAGTTGAGCTGGTGAAGATAAAAACAAAAGGCAACCGCGATCACTGCGAGCAGCGCACCGACCCACATCCAGTATCTGCGACTGCCCGCCAATGCCTTTTCGATCATAAACATCAGCAACACCTCAAATGAGGTAATAAACATTCGGCCCGGTTCCCAGGTCAGGACGTCGTCGCAACGTATAACTCTTCGCGAGCATCTGCCTGATCTCAGACTTGGGATCTTTCACATCGCCGAACACCAATGCCTTCTCAGGGCAGGCTGCCACGCACGCCGGCAACTGGCCCTTGGCCAGTCGTTCCGAACAGAAGGTGCACTTTTCCACTACGCCGCTTGTGCGGGTTGGGAAATCTGGATTGAGCGTCTCTATATGCGACCGGGGATCAACCCAGTTGAAGCTTCGCGCCCCGTAAGGGCAGGCTGCCATGCAATACCGGCAGCCAATGCAGCGGTGCCAGTCCATCATGACGATACCGTCCTCTTCCCGCTTCCAGGTTGCGCCAGTCGGGCACACTCTCACACATGGAGGATTGTCACAGTGGTTGCACAAGACGGGTGTCGGTTCGTCCTTAAGTGAAGTTTCGAGATACTGCGTTTCATACGACGAAAAGATGTCCTCAAAAGGCTTTTCCCAGATCCACTTGATCTGGTGGTTAGGGTCCCGGAAAGAAGGAATGTTGTGTGCCTTATTGCATGCCTCGATACACTTCGTGCAACCCTGCTCCCTGGCGCATTTCCTCGTGTCCACGATCATTCCCAATTGCTTGCGAACCTCGCGCGCAGTGGGCGATGAAGCCTGGCTTGTCCCTAGATTGTCGAGAAGGGCCAGCGTCTTGCTCCCTGAAAGTGCGACGAGGCACGCCCCCGAAACCTTCAGAAATTCCTTTCGTGTGATCTTCATCCGGCGCTCCTCTTGATTTGCGCGGGGTCCAGGTGGCAATCCCAGCAATAGGGAGTCCGCACTCCGACATAGTCATGACATCGCACACAAAACTGCTGCCGTTCGTGGCACTTGAGGCAAGTTCCTGTAAGGCTCATGTCATAGACCTTTCCGTCGAAGGCCACATATTTCTGTTTGTCCTCTCGTACAACACTCTCGCGCCAATCCAGCAGCAATTTCATATGCGAAGTGCGCATATAGCTAATGGGCGCTACACATTGCTTCTCGTTCGCGGGCAGCACAAGTTGCAGCGGCTTTGACGTCGTGTGAACGGCCAGGTCATGCCACACGGGATAGGTGACCAACACGAGAAACAGAAAGAGACTCGCAATGATCCACACCCTGTCACGCATGGATGGCTGCCTCCTTCTGATGAAGGGGCTCACCCCGTAGGTCAGTAGTCCTCTCGACTTCGCCTTTCATCACCAGAGCATTGCCCACAAGTTCGTGGACCCCTCCCACTTCGACACCAGGTGTCCAATACTCAAGCGCTGTCGGCAGAGTGGCCTTGTCAATGGCGCAGATGCAGGTGAGCAGGTTCACTCCGTACCTGTCACGGACGTACTTGACGGCGTTAGCCCTCGGCAGGCCGCCACGCAATCGCATCTCAATGTTTTCGTCCGTTCCCAGGCCCGCACCGCTGCCGCAGCAGAAAGTCTGCTCGCGGATGGTGTTTTCAGGCATTTCATAAAAATGGTTGATGACGTTCCGCAGGATGTACCGAGGCTCTTCCAGAAGACCCATCCCGCGAGCCGTGTTGCAGGAATCGTGGAAGGTAACCTTCCAGTGATCGTTGCGGCTGGGATCAAGGTTTATCCTATTGTTGTGGATCAGGTCGGAAGTGAACTCGCAAATGTGGACCATCCGAGTAGCGCGAGCATTCTCAAAGGGCGTTCCCGTGATCGGGGACACCGGTTCCTCGAGAAAATCCGCCGGACCGTTCAGCGTGTTCATGTACTGGTGAATCACGCGCCACATGTGTCCACATTCCCCACCCAGAATCCATTTCACGCCCAGGCGCCTGGCCTCCGCGTAAATCTTGGCGTTCAACCGCTTCATCATCTCGTGTGAACTGAAGAGACCGAAATTCCCTCCCTCCGAGGCGTAGGTGCTGAAGGTGTAATCAAGCCCGATCTCGTGAAAGAGCATCAGGTATCCCAGCAGCGTGTAGTAGTGCGGACTCGCAAAGTAATCAGCGGAGGGAACGACGAACAGAATCTCCGCTCTTTTGCGGTTGATGGGCGCATCCACGCGGATGCCTGTGATTTCTTCCAGTTCGTCAACAGCGAAGTCGATGCTGTCCTTGAAGCCATGAGGCTGGATTCCGAGATGGTTTCCCGTTCTGAAGCAGTTTGCGGCCGGCTCCAGGACCCAGTTGGTGTTCACACCAACCAGGTTCAAAAGTTCGCGTACGATCATGGTGATTTCCGCCGTATCAATTCCGAACGGGCAGAAAACCGAGCAGCGCCGGCACTCTGTGCATTGGTAGAAGTAATAGAACCACTCCTTGAGCAGGTCTTCGGTCAGATTCCTGCCGCCGGCCAAACCACGGAATATGCGCCCTGAGATGGTGAAGTAGCGTCGGTAAACCGAACGGATCAGTTCAGCGCGCAGGACGGGCATGTTCTTGGGATCGGCCGAGCCCAGGAAGAAGTGGCACTTGTCCGCGCAGGCTCCACAACGGACGCAGATGTCCATAAAGAGGCGAAAGGAACGGAATCTCTGAAGACGCTCCTTCATGCCCTGGAGAATGATCTCCCGCCAGTTTGGAGGAAGCTTCCAATCCTCTTCGAAAGGCTGCCAGTCCCTTGGGTTCGGCATGTCCAGGTAGCGCAGGTTCTTTGCGGCGGCACTGTAACAAAACGTCCCCTTGCGGTACTCAACACGCGCGTCACGCCAGTCACCTGGAGGAGGATCGTAGCTGATCTGGACAATTTCTTCCGGTTTTGGAGGAGCTTCAGCCATTTTCTACTCCCGCTCCAGCGGCAGTCCTGCCGCTTTGATCTTGTCGTGAAACTCTGCTTCCCACTCCTGGTAGGTGTGGACTTTGACCGGATAATCCCACGGGTTCACATGCC
>JAJYJL010000304.1:7474-8086 GCA_021789565.1 Acidobacteriota bacterium | reverse complement strand
TCCGATCTGGAACAATCACCACCGCCTGGGGAAGCCGGGCGAAAATCCACCTGGATTGCCGCCAGGGCAATGGAGGAGGAATCAGCAGGGCCAGCACGATGCCGCCCGCCAGGCCTCCTGTGTGTCCCCAGTTATCAATCACGTTGGGCATGCTGAGCCCGATGGCGTAGTTGAGGCCAATCAGCAGCACCATGCCCCAGCCGAACGCCCTTTTCCAGCGCCACGGGACCACCTCGCGGTAAAGCCAGCCCACCACCAGCATGGCCCCCGCGATGCCCATAATCGCCCCGGAAGCGCCGGCGGCAACGTTGTGCGTCATCCTCATGGAGAGCCAGGAACCGGCGATGCCCGCGCCCACGTAAATCACCGAAAAGCGCGCGTAACCGTAAATGCGTTCCAGGATGGGCCCCAGCAGGTAGAGCGCGCCCATGTTGACGGCCAGGTGGAACCAGCCGATGTGCAGAAACATCGGCATCACCAGGCGCCAGTCGTCTCCCCGGCGGAGGTAGGGAGCGTAGGAGGCGCCAAAATTCAGCAGGACGTCGGCATCCTGCGAGCCGCCCGCCAGCGTCATCAGGATAAAAACGATAATGCACAGCGCGATGAGCGTCA
>JAJYJL010000304.1:0-7464 GCA_021789565.1 Acidobacteriota bacterium | reverse complement strand
GGGCCAGTAGCGGCGCTGCTTCAGAAAAATGGGCGGCAGGGGTTTCATGCGGCCGGGTGTAATCAGTTGGGGATAGTCAGCCATGGTTCAGGCGGCGGATTGCGGCCGGCATCGGTGCAAAATTCTACCCCGGATTATTCATGACGCTATCGGGCTCCGTGAAAGGGCACGACTTCAGTCGTGCCGTTGGAGCACCGCAGAAGCTTCTTTCGGGGCTTCAGCCCCTGAACGGAGCGCTCTGGCACCAGGGGTTTCAGCGGCTAAAGCCGCATGCTTCGAACTGCCTCTTCGGCACGACTAAAGTCGTGCCCCTTCTCCCCTTTCACAGCAACATCCGTCGGTTCATGAATAGTCCGGGCTACCGGCCATCCAGCGATTCATAGTAACTTTCGCCGGCGCAGTTCCGGCAGAGGATGCGGCCACCCAGGCGGCTCTCGCGCCCGTCGTTGACGCCTTCGCCGCACTCCTCGCAGGCCACGCGGCTGCGCGGCCGCCCCGGCAAGTCCTCGGGCCGGAGCTTTACGCGGACACGCTGGACGTTGAAAAGGTCTGCGTCGTCCAGCACCTTATAAGCCTCAAGCTGTTGCCGGTAAGGGTCGGCGGAATTCCCGCCAAACTTTTTGGCTTTTTCCCTCGCATCGTCGCGCGCCACCACGCGAACGGCCTGCTGCGTCTCGAGATCCACAAACGTGGCCGCAACTTTTCCATAATCGAGATACTTCAGTGAGCGTTTTCCCAGACGGCAACCCGTCACCAGGCTGACGGCGTCGGTGGCGCAGCGGTCGATTTCAACAAAGGTCAGCAGGCGCTTGCGGTGCTTCTCCGGGTCATCGATGCCCAGTTTGCCTAGGCCCAGCATGGCCATCCGCACGCCCAGCACCTGCCCCGGACACATGTGGCCATGGTCCTTTCGAGCCAGGTCGAGATATTCCTCGAGCGATTTCATTTGCCTGATGCCCCGCCGGCGTCCTCCCTGCAAAATTATACCATTCCGTTGCAGGCAGGCCGGGACCTGTCCCGCATTGCCTCTATGCACAGCGGGCGGTGGGTGATCCTGATTGTCAGGAAGTCAGACGAGCCTGCAATAGCAGTAAAGGAATTGTTGAACTGTCCCGGAAGGAGTCCGGTGTAATTCCTCCGAACTTTGGACGAGCCTGAACCGAGTTCCAAACTCGCCGTGCAGAGACTCGGCGTCATATCGCACAGCGTCGAGGCCGCTGCATTTGGTGGGGCCTTCGGGTCCGAACGTGCTGACGATGATGTGGCCGCCGGGTTTCACGGCCCGTGCGGCAAGGCGCACGTAAGCGTTTCGCTGCTCCTGCTGGACCAGGAAGTGGAAAACGGCGCGGTCGTGCCAAACGTCGTAGGTCCGGGCGGGAAGGTCCGCCTGGGTGACATCAGCGCAGATCCAGGCAACCTGTTTCCCAGCCTCTCCCAGTCTTGCCCGCGTTACATCGAGCGCGGTCTGCGAGACGTCCAGAATGGTCAGATTGTTGTATCCCCGCGCCAGGAGATCATCCACCAGGGTTGACTCTCCGCCGCCGACATCGATGATGCTGGCTGAACGGCCGGGCGCCGCCGATTCGATCAGCTCCAGCGAGCGGTCCAGATGGGAACGGTACCAACTGACCGCGTCGGGAGCTTTGGTCCGGTAAATGCTTTCCCAGTGGGAGCCAGCGTCCATCCCGCCTATTCTACCACCGCAGCCGCAAGTTCACGGCCGGTTTGTGCATCTGCCGTGGCGATGAAAATTAAAGCGGTCCGGTAGGGCCTGCTCTCTCCGCCGCCGCGTGTTAGTATCTTATTCATGAGGAAAATATTTCAGTTCTATTGCCGTCGTATTCACAAGAAGTATTCTGTTCTGGGCGTGGTTGCTGCCGTTTGTCTGGCTGCCAGCGCCTGCGCTTTTTCCGCCACCCATCCCTGGAGCCCGAAACAGGTGATTCAACCGGCCGCTTTGGTCGGCCAGCTTAAGAATTCCAGCAACAAGCCGCTGTTGTTGCAGGTTGGCTTCGAAACTCTTTATGCCCAAGGCCATATTCCGGGTTCGAAATATTGCGGCCCGGCGCGGGACTCGAACGGCATAGCCCGGCTCAAAACGTGCCTTCAGGGGGTTTCGCGCAAGCGGGCGATCGTGCTCTACTGCGGCTGCTGCCCCTGGCAGGAATGCCCCAACATTCGTCCCGCATTCGAGGCGGTGAAAGCCATGGGCTTCAGCAATGTGAAAGTAGTGCACTTTGCCGACAACTTTGGCCAGGATTGGGTGCAGAAGGGTTATCCGGTCAGCAGCGGCGAATAAACTGAAAACAGGCCCGCCGGGCGAAACGGCTGGAAGCGAATCCGCATCTAACGATTGTGAGGCTGGGCGGATGAAAGTCCGCCCTTAAAAACCATGTGGAACAACATTAAAACAACAGCGCTGCTGGGGCTTCTGACCGGGGTCCTGCTGATGATTGGCGGGCTCTGGGGCGGGCAGAACGGCATGATCATTGCCTTGGTTCTGGCCGCGGTCATGAATTTTGGCAGCTATTTCTTTTCCGACAAAATCGCGCTTTCCATGAGCGGCGCCCAGCCCATCTCGCGCGAAGACAACCCCCGCATCTACCAGATTGTCGAGCGGCTGGCCGGCAAGGCGAACATCCCCGTGCCGAAGATTTACATGATACCCACCGATTCGCCCAACGCTTTTGCCACGGGGCGTAATCCCCATCACGCCTCGGTAGCCGTGACGCGCGGCATCCTCGACCTCTGCGACGACGAAGAGATCGAGGGCGTTCTGGCCCACGAGCTGGGCCACGTGCGCAACCGCGACATCCTCACCAGCGCCATCGTGGCCACGCTTGCCGGCGCCATCACTTTCATCGGCCGAATGGTTTTCTGGGGAGAGATGTTCGGCTTCGGCGGCGGCGGGAATGACCGCGAAGGCGGCGCGCTTTCCGCCCTGGCCATGATGATTCTGGCGCCGCTGGCCGCCATCCTGATTCAGCTTGCGATTTCGCGGTCGCGCGAGTATGAGGCGGACGCCACCGGCGCGCAAATCACCGGCAACCCCCAGGGCCTGGCGCGGGCGCTGAAGAAAATCGATGAATGGTCCAAGCGTGTGCCCATGCAGGTTTCGCCTTCCATGGCGCATATGTACATCTGCGCGCCGCTCACCGGCCGCGAAATGTTTTCCAGTCTCTTTTCCACTCACCCGCCCATCAAAAAGCGCATCGAGCGACTGGTGGGTCCGGGATACTACTGATCTGAAGAGGTGAACCGCGGAGTGTGCTAATGTTGTGGTGAGGTTATCTGCGCATAGGGGTAGAACTAGGGGACCCTGCTTTCGGGTTGAGGCTCTAGAACTTCCCCTCTAATCAGCGTGTCAATATAAGCTCCCTCTGTAAGACGGCAGTCAACAAACCTCCGAAACTGACCGTTCGTTAACTTGGTCTGCTTTGCCATTTGGCTGCAAATGTTGTCGCCAATTTCCCCTTGCCCGTGGCTGATTTTGGTGAAGATAGATGTCTTCTTGCCCTTGTAATAAAAGAAATAATAAAAATGGTCCCGTTCTTTCTTTTCCTGGAATCCCTTTGAACTTAAGGCTTTCTTAACGTCGCGGGTCTTTAACGGCAATGTGGGATCACTCCGGTTTGACCGATTGGACAACCGACACTAAGAACTTCTTGACCTGCTGTGCGTCTGATGTTAGATCGCTGTCCGGAGCGTTCGCGATTTCCTTCCAGAGCACCACAAAGTCCTCACAGAACGAATGCAGTGCTGATTCGCTAGAATCGCCAAATGAGACGATATGTTCGCCCTCATCTTCGCATCTCCAAAAACCCTCTTCAACAGAAAGCAAAACCAATAATGGGCTATTCAACCGGCAAACTGATCCATCGAACCTAATGTCCGGAAGCCTTAAGGCGAATTTCTGCGCAAGCGCAATCCCAGGACTGACTGATGGGAAGCTGCTTTGCTGCTCCCATCCGTGAACTCCTGTGAGCATACAGAGATAACTTTGCTGCATTTCGACTGTCTGGACTTGCTGCATTAGTTTGCCTTTTTCGCTTCTGCTGAGCCCGTCGTGGTTGCGCTGGCCTTTGTCAACGGAGAGCTCTCGACGCTTACCACCGGGGTTGAGGCGACCATATAGATCGGGTTCCCATCAGGAAGATACTGCCCTTCAACGCGAAGGACGGATGTTGCGACGTTCTTGACTTTGAGCACGGTTCCGTCTTCCAGTTTGTAGTAAAGGAATTTTTCCTCTCCCTGGATAATTGCCACCTCTGCTACATCTACGTCATGTCCAAACACATTGATTTTACGCTTCTTCTCAGGCATGTAAACACGATTCTCCTTTTCTAAGCTATCAAAAACGGGTAGACAAATCAACCGAAAATTATAACTCAGTCATATATATCACTGGTTAATACCCCTACCCCGCGCCAATCGAACCCCCGAAGGGGGCGGAAGACTATTAGCCCATAGCGTGAGCTATGAAACAGGAGGACGCAAAAAGTCAACCCAGTCCCGGAGGGGCGAAAGAAAGCTTTTTCGCATGTGGCGCACGTCTCGCATTTTGCCGCTGTAAGCATATGCGAAATACCGCGGTCATCTTGCCCTTCGTAATCCGTCATTCCTGATTCCCGCTGTTTCAAGCGCCAATCTCCAATCACAAATCACAAATCCGGTTCGGCTCGTCACCCGTCACTCTTCACTCGCCCATTCCTCCTTCCGCTACACTTTTCCGAACCGCAGCACCATCAGGGTCAGGTCGTCGGAGGGTGGCGCGTTCCCCACAAAGTTTTTAACGGACTTCAGGATTTTTTCCGAGGCGCTGGCGGCAGGAAGTCTGGCGCAATCCCCGGCCACGCTGTTCAGCCTGGACTCGCCAAACAGTTCATTGCGGAAGTTTTGCGCCTCGGTCAAGCCGTCGGAAAACACCAGAACGATGTCGCCGGCTGCCAGGCGCGTATTTCCGGCCTGGTAGGAAACGCCGGGAAAGAGTCCCAAGGGAAAGTTGGATGTTTCGATCTGTTCCACGGCGCCGCTGCTGCGGACCACCAGCGGAAAGGCGTGCCCGGCATTCACAAAGTTGAAGCTTCCATCGGGGCTGATGACGCCATAGAACATGGTGGCGTACATGGCCGCGCCCGAACGCTGGAGGAGAAAGTCATTCACGCGGCTGAAGGTTTCGGGCAGTTCCATGTCTGTCGCGGCCACGGCGGCAAAGGCCCCCTGCAGGTTGGCGGAAAGGATGGCGGCCGGCAGGCCCTTGCCGGAAACGTCGGCCACCACAAATCCGTAGCGTTCCCCGGGCAGCGCCACCGCGTCGTAGTAATCGCCGCCCACGCTGGAACTCGGCACGGTAAAGGCGTGGACGCCGAAATAGGGACTGCAGGGCAGTTCCCTGGGCAGCAGGTCCTGCTGGATGTTCCGCGCCAGCTCCATGTCGTGCTGCACGCGCTCCTGCTGGCGGGTCAGGCGCAGCAACCGCGCGTTTTCAATCACCGTGGCGCTTTCCACGGCCAGGGTCTGCAACACCTGGCGGTCGAGCCCGGTCAGCGAGGTGGCGCGCGACCGCCCGTCCAGGTAAAGGACACCCAGTTGTTCCGGCGCGGCGCCGATGATCGAATCGCCGCGGGCGTCCGCCATGGGAAGCTTTTGCAGCGGCAATGCCACCACTCCGCGCACGCCTCCCTGGAGGGTCACCGTTTCGTTGGTGGCGCGTCCGGTGGAAGTCTCTTCCAGCACCATCTCTTCCCGCCCGGTCTCCGCCACGCGCTGCACCACGGCCTTGGAATAGTCATCCGGCAGCGGGTCCAGCGAAATTTCATCCTGGGCGCGCGCCAATTGCAACTGGAGTTCGCCGTCCGGCCCGCGCAGGAACAGCAGGCCGCGGTCGGCGCCCGTAATGCTCAGCGCGGAGTCCACCAGCGCCGTCAGCACTTTTTCCAGGTTAGGGGAACGGGAGAGCATCTGGGCCACCTGCAGCAGCAGGTTCAGGTATTGCAGTTGCGGGGCGGCGCTCTGGGTGGCCTTGCCCATCTCTTCCAGCAGGCCGGGGAGTTCGGCTTCCTGCATCAGGAACGTCATCGCGTAGGTGTCGGCAATGCCCAGGCCGATCTGGTCGCCACTCTTCAGCAGGCAACTGGTCACCCGTGTGCCGTTCACGAAGGTCCCGTGGCGGCTTCCCGCGTCTTCCAGTAGATAACCCTGCGGAGTCTTGCTGATGCGCGCATGACGGCGGGAAATACGGCTTTCAAACAGCACCAGGTCGTTGTCACTCTGCCGGCCCAGCGTGAATTCAGGCCGGGTGATTTCAACCTCGCGCGCGCCGCCGGAACTGTCCGTGACAATCAGGCGGGGAAAGGAGTTTCGCATTTTGAGGCCCCCCTCCAGGGGAATGCGCGCCCATTATATCAGCCCCCGCGCCCGGGAGGTTGAAGGGATTGATGTGTAGGGAAGGGGCCTGCCCTCCTGCAGGTTCCGTAGCGGCGAGTTCACCTCGCCCCGCGTGATTGGGCGATTGAAACGCTGGCGGGTGGCGCGCTTATGCGCTTTGTCGTGTCTGCGGTCTCGCAAAGCGGGACGTTTCTTATTGTCATCATGGCATCCGGTCCATCGCAGTCATTTAGGTGGACCGTCACTCATCACACCCCGCTGCCCTTTTCATCCTTCATCATTCAGAATTCGTAATTTTCTTTTCCCCGCCCTCCTAACCCCTCTCAGCTTCGCTGACCGCATATATATTAGAAATCAATATCGCCACCCGCCCGGAGGTCCTCGCTACTCGCTGCTGGTCAGGTAGTGAAGATTGTTTCGTTTTTGTGGCACGGCCGTCCTGGCCGTGTTTTTCGCCGTAGTATCGGGGCGAATATGACACCGCGCCATTCTAACCCCTCTCAGCTTCGCTGAACGTCCCGATCCATCGGGGCGCCACCCGCCGGTCCCACGCTGTAGTTCCCCCATGACCAGGGGCGAGCAGTTCTGGCCAAACGGGTGAGCCGGAGTGAGCTGACACGCGAAATGCCCAGGTGTATAACCAGAATGGCCCTTGGATTCTGACGAAGCGTTCTACTCTCAGCGTATTCAATGACACGATGCATCATCCAGAAATTGGCCACCCACGGCCATCGAGGCAAGGGAGCGAGCGCAGGTCAGGATGTTCTGGTTCAGGGGATCGGCATTGAGATTTTCCGGAGAAACGGAGTGCACCTTGCGCTCGGCCAGGAGCTTAACGCTCAGCGCTTTCATGTTGTCGAACTCGTTGCTCAGCAACTGAACTGCGCTTCGATCCGAATCGGTGGAGGCGGCCACGGACGCCAATCCGAGGCTGCTGGAGGCTTGGCCGCGGTAACGCTCCGCCCAGTCTTCCTGGATCGGGTAATTGTTCTCGATGGAGTTGACCAGCACGCTTCGCCATTCCCGGATTACCGCCATTTCTTCGATGCTGGCCCGCAGGAACTCTTTCGAGAACCC
>JAJYJL010000303.1 GCA_021789565.1 Acidobacteriota bacterium | reverse complement strand
ATCGAGCGGACTCTGTCCCTCATGCGGAACGAAATTCGAGCGGGTTCGTGACGATACGACTTAACATAGTAATACTAGCGGCCTGAATTGCCTGTCTGGAGCCCTCGAAGCCGCTTATAGGCAGAGGGATAACGATTAGGCAGGCCATAGACGGGATTCCATGCGGCGCGGGCCCGTCTCAGTGCCGTCAGATCAATATCGCCCACCAGGATCCCCGGGTTGTCGCCGAGTTGGCGCACGGTCTTACCTTCGAAATCAATGATAGAACTGGTGCCGGTGTTGCGGGGAGCGGCGTAGTTGGCGCGCACGATGTAGAGTTGGTTTTCCAGTGCCGTGGTCTCAAACAGATGGATCAGCAGCGGGCGCGAAAAATCGTCGGTGCAGTAAGGGATGAAGACCACTTCCGCGCCGCCCAGGGCGAGTTCAAGGGTCGATTCAGGGTGCTGCACGTCGTAGCAGATCTCGATGCCCACCTTCACCTGGGCGCCGTTCACATCGATGTCCCACACCGGAAAGCCGTCGCCGTGATGCACCCCGGAAGCCACCATCCAGTTCTGCAGGTGGACTTTGCTGTAGGTGCCCACAATCAGACCTTGGGGATTCATCAGCACGGCGGTGTTGTAAAGTTGGCCGTTCCGGTTTTCGTCCATACCGAAGACGATCCAGATGCCATACTTCCGGGCCAGCGCCGAAAAGCGCATGGTGGAAGGACCCGGAATGGTTTCCGCCGCCGCCAGAATTCTTTCCCGTTCATGCACCAGCCGCGGGTCGTTCATGGATTCACCCGGATGCAGGTCCACCCTCGGATAACCCTGCACGGCGGATTCCGGCGTCAAGACGATCTGTGCGCCCTGCGCCGCAGCCAGACGGATCCCTTCTTCCGCCTGCTTGAGGTTGTAGGATTTGTCGAGAACGCGCCCGTTCATCTGGATAATGCCTACACGGATGATCTGGTCATTCCCTGCGCCTGCCGTGACCTGGAAGCCCGTCGCGCCATTCATCTCACCCTTGGCCGCAATCATCGCCACCATCGCCGCCACAACGGCGACCGAAAAGACAGCCTGTCGATTTTTCAGTTTCATGGTTGCAGGCTTTGTCAGGCCGCCCAGACTCTCATGAGGCCCCACTTTATGCTCCGAATTGCCGCAGATGATGGTCAAGGTGCAGGTATCCCAGGCGCATCCAGTCTTTCTGCGGCATCCTCCCAAAGAAAGGATGCGCCGGCCATTCAAAACCCCTGGGCGGTTTCGCATAGCGGTCGATCAGCTTCTTCAGTTCCTTCCTGTCGCTCTCAAAATCTTTCGGCTGGCTGCCGCCGGCCCTGGGGTCCCATTCGGGAGGTCCTTGCACTCCGTGCGGCCATGGAATCGGTACCCACAGCGCCGCCCAGCGGAACGGAGTACGCGGAATCCAGCGGCTGGCCGGTTTCACCTTCCGCTCGCCCAGGCATGACCGGAAAGCATCACTCAGGTGGCACAGCATCTGGTGCGCCGTCATTTCTCCCCACCGTCGCTGGCTCGTCGGCCGCACGGTCCTCAGCCGGTTCAGGATCTCGATCCTGTCATTGGGATTCCCAAGTGTCTTCATGCCGACTATTTTAACCCGCCGCGGCCCGCTTCAGGAAACCCCCGGCAACGTTTCCCGTCCGTCCTGCTGGTGGCGAACAAAGGCCTCGGCGTATTTCACGCCCAGCTCGGAGCCGCGAAAGCGGTTCATCAGCTCGTGCACGCCGTAGAAGTCGTCCGGATTCTGGCTGGCGTGGGCGTAGCAGGCCTGGCGCTTGCGGGCTTCGGTTGTGCTAATGTCCACCAGCCAGGTGGGCCGGAAGGTCTGTGTCTGCATCCCCGACTCCACTTCCGTGTAATAAAGTTCAAATTTCTGATTCATCCTCTGCCACACGTCATAAACCAGCAGCGATGTCGCGCGGTGGTCGCGGTGTGTATCCACGGGCCAGGGCGCAAACACCAGGTCCGGCTTTTCGGCGGCCAGGATTTTCCCAAATTGCCGGTAGGTCTCGTTGGTCACCTCGCCCGATCCATCAATCTGCCCTGCAAACACCGGCCGGGCCTTGAGGATGGCGCAGGCATTTTCCGCCTCGACCGTACGAATGCGCGCCGCCTCCTGGTGGCTCTTGCCGGGGATGCCTGCTTCGCCGCGCGTCAGGTAAAGCGCCACCACTTCATGCCCCAGGTCGGCATAGCGGGCCATCGTACCGCCGGCGGAGGATTCCGGATCGTCAGGGTGCGCTCCGGCAACGACGACCTTAAGCTTGCGTGATGATGCCTGGCCGGCGCCATCTGAAAGCAGCGGCAACCCCAGTGCGGCGATGGCTGCCTGGCCAGTCCGCGCCATCAGCGTTCTTCGTGAAATGGATTTCATCGCCGTGCGCTCCTTGTCAGTGCCATCAGTCCTGAAATTTCAAATTTATAGTTATGCGAAACGATGCATAACCATGCACTCCGTTCCGCGGGCGGTTCCCGCTCTACGCCGGCGCTTTAAATTCCTTTGCCATCACAATGTGCCCGCCCTTGGTCGAATCGAGGCGTATCTGCTTCACCGGGCCATAGGACGGGTCGTTATACCAGTTGCGGGCGGCCTGTTCTGAAGGGAATTTCAGCACCACGTTCACCTTTCGAGGCTCACCTTCCAGTCGCTGGCTCTCATAGTCGGCAACCAGAATTTCCGCTCCGTGCTTCTGAAGCAGCGGCACAACGCCGGGCACGTAACCCTCGTAGCCTTTGGGATCGGTAATGTCATAACCGGCAATCACGTAAACAGCCATCGTTCACCTCTCCACTCGGACCGCAGATGCGGCTCTGGGCGGACCACACATTCCCGCGTTGACGGAGGGTGTGCGTTTGCAGCCCGTTGCCGAAAAGTAGGAAAGCAATCTATACACTCCCCACTATCCAAATGCAAGCAGGCAAATGGGTGACGGCTGGGTCGTAATGGATGCAAATGGGAACCGCGGCACAAAATCGTTGGGGCGGCCGCGCGCTGTGATAGAATGCCGCCGCGCGCGTACGCGCACACATCTTGAAGAAGAAGCAAGGGCCGCGAACCCGGAGCACCAATGGGATGGCTTCTCCGCTGAGAGGGGTTTCCGATTCCGGCCCTCGACACGGAATGCTGGCTGTTCTTTTTGCTTTGCACCAGGGTGCGGAGCCCAACTATGATTTGAATTACCTGCGGAGGGAGGAACGAATGGAAAACTGGACGCGAAGAGGATTTCTCGGATCGCTCCCAGGGGCGGCCGCTGCATCGGCGCTGGGGGCCAGTCAGGGGAAAGGCATGCCGCTCCCGGAACGGCGGCCGGCGAACCCCAAAATCAAGATCACCGATCTCAAGTGCGCCATTATCGGCCGCAACCCGACGGTTCGTATCGTCACGGACCAGGGCGTTTCCGGCTACGGCCAGGCCGAGTCTGCCAAACCCTATCTCAAGCCGATGGTGCTGTTCTACAAGCAGTACCTTCTGGGCGAAGACCCCACGGATGTGGCGCGCATCATGCTGAAGATCCGCCGCATGGGCGCGTTCAAGCCCTGGGGTGCGGCGGTCAGCGCCATCGAGATTGCGCTGTGGGACATCGCCGGGCAGGTGGCCGGGGTGCCGGTCTACAAGCTGCTGGGCGGAAAGATCCGCGACCGGGTCCGCCCCTACGGAAACACCGAAAACAACGCACCTAACATGACACCCCGCACGCCGCAGGATTACGCCGAGCTCGTGGCGAAGGTGAAGGAGGCGAAAGAGGGCTACACGCTCATCAAGATGCCGGTCGCTTTTCATAATGCCGCGATGCTGAACGCCATCCCGGACGCCTGGTACGGCGTCCATTGGAAGCCACCTTTGGGAGATCCTTACCTGGAAAATATGGGGATGCTGACGCAGCCTGCCCTTGAACATATCATCGCCTGTGTCGAAGCCGCGAAGAAGGCGCTGGGCAAAGACATTGGCCTGGCGTGTGACTGCGGGCCGGGCTGGACCGTCAAAGATGCCATCCAGTTTGCCCGCGCGATGGAACCCTATGACCTGGCATGGCTCGAAGACCTGATCACCGGTGACTACAAGCCATATCCGAATGCGCAGGTCTTCAAGCAGGTCACCGAAAGCACCTCGACCCGGATTCACACCGGAGAGGAGATCTACCTGCGGGAAAATTGCAAGGACCTCATCGAAACCCAGGCGGTCGATGTGCTCGGCTGCGACCCGGAAGACGTGGGCGGAATAGCCGAGTTTAAATGGATTGCCGAATACGCCAACCTGCACGGCATCCTGGTGGCTCCCCATGGCATTTTCGATGGATTATTCGGGGTCGCCGCCCAGGTGCACATGGGCTCTGCGATGCCGCAGAACTATATCGCCTTCGAATATGCCAAGGGCCAGCCGGAATGGTGGTATGACATTGTGGACGGTTTGCCGGACCCGATCGTCAAGAACGGCTTCATCGAAGTCTGGGACAAGCCGGGCCTCGGCATCACCTTCAACGTCAAGGCAGCCAAAGCGCATCTCAGGGGTGAGGACCGCGACTTTTTCGACTAGAACGTGAGGAGCGCGAACCTCCGGTCTTGAGGTCCGCGGGTCATTCTGTTGCGGCAGTCGGAGTTTATCACGGCGCCGCCGGGGACCGCGCGGCATGCACCCGGCGGTGTGCGAACGCCCTTCGCTCCTGCATCAGGTGGCGGCTCGGGGCGCCAGGGCCGGGCCTCCTGCGCGCGGCAAGCGAGCGAATGCAATCTCATTTCGTCGCGACCATCTGCACATGATTTTGCTGAAGGTAGTTGACGAGCGTCAGCAGGTCGGTGGTGCGCATATGGATCGACAGGGCCTTTCCGACTGCGCTGCCTTTGGCAAAGTGAATCCTCAGGGAAAAATATGCAGGGTCGGGATCAGGGAGAGTGTCAATGCCCGTGATTTCTTGCGGGGAAATCCGAACGTCATCGACGCCGAAAAAGTCTCGCCCAAGGTTCAGGGTCCGTAGACTGCCATGCCTCCGGCCCTCGGTGACTATGGTCGCCATCAGTTCGGAAAAATCGAACGGCGGCTCTTTCGCTTTGACGAGCCAGGCCGAAAGCTCGCGGAAAAGATCGGCGTCGCGCGCGGGACGAACGTTTTCAATCACGCCTTTGGCGTCAAACTCGACCAGCAAGTTCCGGGCGCTCCAAATGGTTCCCGCGCCGGCTCCAGCACCATAAATGGCGACAATCAAGAACAGGTGAGAAGAGCCCCAGCGCGCCAGGAACATCCGGTCATTCTGGATTCCCGCGTCTGCCCACGCCAGTTGGCGGAAAACCTCGTCGCGCGTCGTGGTGCCGATCTTAATGAACCCGAGATCGACCTTTTCGTGCTGCGTCCTGGGCAGCCCGCCCGCGCGGGGGCCCTGCGGGGCAATCGTCATGCCGGTCAGGCAAAGCATGGACGCCAGCAGGCCGGCTGCTCTCCACGCACTCAGGCTTTTCGAGGATTTGCCTGCTGCAAATGGAGTTTCTTTAAGGCTGGACCTGCGATCGCGGACCATTCGGCATTTTGGTTTTAGGATGAGATGCATCGGGCCTCCTCCTTTCGAGCCACGTCGAGCCGGCGCGCACCATAATCGGATCAAGAGTTGGTAGCCATGGACAGCACCTTCCTGTCCTTGGGCCTTTTGACCCAGGAGCCCCCAGTCAGAAAAGCACTGACTGCGGCTACCCGCCTCAAACGACATCAATCCAGCAGTGGCTGCCGCAGCTTCGCGCTTGAAGTTCCTGGGCGTTTATTTCATCTTTTCGATCTCTTCCAGGAGTCTCTGGTCCAGGCTCGACACAGCTTGTCTTCTTTGTGTGTTGTTTCCCTGGTACGGACTGAAGACCAGGCTGCCCCGCACGCGGATTTTTGTATTGGAAAGTTCCTTGCCGCTGGCATCCTGCAGCACCAGATGGCACCTTACGGTGCTGCGGCCTGCGCCAAAGCCAATCAGCGCTCTTTTCGCCGTGCTTCCGGAAGTGAACTCATCCAGAACGATATGGGCGCGAACGGTGGAACTGTCGGCGATTTCGAACCCGGCAGATCGGAATGCATTTCTCAAGCTGTCTTGCAGCAGATTCGGCGCGAACGTTTCCTTGACCTTGTCCGGGTAGGGTACAACAGTGGGGTCAACTTGAACGGCCTTGACGCCGCCAAGAATTGCCGTGCCGGCCGTGGAGACATCCTGGGCTTTCAGCTCGCACAGCGTGAAAAGCAGAGACAGAGCGAACACAATCTGGGCACTTCGGCGAATCATGTTTCACCTCTCTCAAGAAAGTCATTTCACATCTATTATTCCGGGCCGCCCGGCAGAGGCGCTCGTGATCCTGCAAGATCTGATGGCCAAAGTCCTCACGCTCTGTTGTGCGGACTAAGCCAGAAACCTGCGCTCGTGGGCATGCCTCTATCACTTCAATACACCCGTACCGGGTGGCGGCCAAAGCTTGTTAACCTACTCTGAACTCTTTCCCTTCTCGGTTGGAACTGACGATTCTTCTTTGCCGTCGGGCGCAGGCGTGCTGCTCTCCCGACATGAGTTCTTGGCTGCTTCCAGATCGGCACCCTTGTAGTTCTTCTCAAGAACTATTACGTGGATGCCCTGTTGCTGCATGGTCTGGAGTTCCTTGCCCTTGAAGCTCATTTTCACGGGCGTGTAGGCCATATTGTCCACAAGATTGTACTTGGCTCCGGGCGCCATAGGGACACCAACAAGCGCTGTCCACATCAGGCGCCTCCCCACTATGCCCTTATGCTTGACGATGACACAGGGCTTCGAGGCGGCCGTGGCGTTCGAATCGGGCATGGCTTCCTGAGCAACCGCAACCGCACCGCACAAGGCAACGACGACCGCCAGCTTAACTAGTAAACGGCTCATACAATTGCCCTCCTTCATGTATTGGCAAAATAGGGTATGCATATGAACGGGTTGGGAGTGATAGAAACCTGAAGTGGGCACAGCCCTCGTTCAATCATCGCTCCGACCTCCCCGAAACTTAGTGATGAGAACAGATCGTGTTAGGGGGTCGGGAAGCAAAGTCTCAAGCTGCTGCCCTTCTCGCAAACAACAGCCGGGCTGCTAGAAGCAAGCTTAGCCGTATTCCGCTAAGTTAAGTATCTCCATCCGCTTACTCATCCTATACTAACTGTTTCTCCCGGAACTGCAGTGATCTCCGGCACAGGACTCTGTGACTCTTCATCCGGCCTCTACGTCTTACCCACGACGGCGCCCCCGTAGTGCCCCATCCGCGAATCAGGCAGGCGTTGCGATGCGTCGAACGTCGGTTGGTGCAGGTGCTCGCATTGTAGCGTCTGTGCTCTCGTGAAGCGGGCGGTTCTTGCTGCAGCCCGGAAGGCCGGCGGATTTTAAGCCACGGCGTCTGGCGTGGGATTCCAATCGTCGTCAATATCCTCTGAAGCCCTCTCCAGGGGAAGAGGGTGGACGCGCCAGGGACCGGGTGAGGGGTCACTTGCGAAAGGGCGCGGATTTATCCGTGCCGGAAAGGGTCCCGACAGCGAGTGGTTTTAGCCACTGCTGCCTGCTCACTGGATCTTCTGGCTCATCGGCGGAGGCGCGCTTGGTTTCCCTTCCTTCAGCATCCCAAACAACTGGAACAGCGCCTGAGTATTCTTCGCCGCTCCACGAAAGTGGAAGCTGCAATCGACGAAGGTCGTATTGATCCATTCAAATTCGCCGCCGGAATAAAACAGATGGCAGTTGGTCAGCTTGCAGTTGATGAATGAGACCTCCTCAAGAACAAAACTCTTGCGGCTGACCTCCTGATTTTCGATGACGGTCATGTTTCCTTTTGTCTCCTCCTTGCTTGCGCTCACAACATGCTTGCCGGCACGGATGGTTGTGCTTCCTCGCCTACTTTATGACCGCCCTGAGCGGAACCGCAGCTCCTCCACGTGTCCTGCTCAGATCGGCCGCTTCCATAAAGGCAATCGTTTCCAGTGATTCTCTGGGATCGACCGGAGGCACCCTGGTTATGAAAAACCTGGTGATTTGCTCCAGGAGCCCTCCGTAACCCTCCAGATCTCCCCTGGAATGCAGAACGCCCTTGGTTCCGTAGACGGTGATCGAAAAAGCGTAG
>JAJYJL010000302.1 GCA_021789565.1 Acidobacteriota bacterium | reverse complement strand
TCTTGCTTTGCCTATGCGCTCTTTCAGACAGGGTTTTTCCGGCGGCCCTTTGCGAGGTCGAACCTGACGGTGCTCGCGGCGTTTGTCTTGACGGGCGCGCTGATGACGGCATTGGCGGCGGTGCAGCTGCTGCCGGCGACGGTGCTGCTGCGGGGCTCGTTGCGCGGAGCGATTGGTTTTCCCTTCAGCCAGAACACTTACTGGTCGCTCCATCCATTGCAGTTGATCGGGACCATCGTGGCCGGATTTCCCGATCCCATGTTCACCGCAACGTCGCTGTGGACGCCGGTTTTGAATTTCGGCAACAAGCCCTATTTCCCGTCGCTGTTCCTGGGGTTTGTGCCGCTCTTTCTCGCCTTCATCGGCTGCACCATGGCCCGCGACCGTCGCCGGAACTTTGCAGGAGCATCCGCACTGGTCCTCCTGCTGCTCGCCTTCGGGCGCTTCACGCCGCTTTACAGGCTGGCGCTTTTTGCGCTCCCCATTCTGAAGCTGGTGCGCTTTCCCATCAAGCTGCTTGTGCCGGTGATGCTGCCGGTGGCACTGCTGTCAGGCTGGGGAATCGATGTGATGCGCCGGCTGGAAAAGGCGCAGTCGAGAAGGGACGCAGGGGTTCTTGCCTCCCTGACGGTTGTGGCTGCTGTGGCGTGGCTGCTGTGGGGCGCTTCATGGCTGCTCCCGCAATGGGTGATATTCGCTGCCAAGGTGGTGTTGCACCGCACGATGGTGGCAATGGGAATTTCTCCTGTTGGCCCTTTTGGTTCGCAAGCGGTCCATGGAGCCGCGCAATATTTCCTCAACATGCTGCGCTGGCAGGAGCCGGGAGTCGCGGGGCTGACCCTGGGCGCCGCGCTCTGGTTTGCGGGGCACCGGCGGGGTGACCGGCGCACGCGGCTGGCGCTGCCGCTGGCGCTCGCTGTTGCTGCGGGGCAGCTTTTGCTGGTGAATTATTCCGCCAATCCAACTGTCCCCGGCAGTTTTTACGCCTATCGCCCGCCGGTCCTTCACAACTTTGCAGCGTCGCAAATGCCGTACCGGTATGCCGACATTTTTGGCGGCCCTCCGCTGCCTGCTGTCTCCGACAAAGCCCTGGAGCAACCGCTCGATTTTGGTCCCATTCCTGCCGCGCGAAACCTTGACGCGCCGGCGGCCGCGGCCTTCCAGGAGCGGCTGCTGCTGGAGCACGGCGGCATGCTGGAAGATGCCGAGGGCATTTCCAACGTGGATCCGGAATGGAGTTTTCCGGTGCCGCTCTACCAGTTCTGGGTCTTTGCATTGCACAAGGTCGCGAGTCCCGCGCAGTCCCTTTGCCTGATGGGCCGCAGCGATGTGCGATATCAGATTCTTGGCGGGCAAGGGAATTATGAAACCGCACGGATGGTTGCGCCGGTCGCGGACGGCACGCCCTTTCCGAGTTACCTTTACGAGAACCGGTGCTTCCTGCCGCGGGCATACGTGGCGGGCGGGTCCGTCTATTCTCCCGACGCGGATGCGACGCTGGCGCGGCTGGCCGACCCTGATTTCGACGCGCGCCACACGGTGATTATGGAATCAAAGAATGTGGCTGATTCGCCTTCCGCTTCGACTCAGGCAGGGCAGGTGGACTCCTTTCACCGGACACCGAACAGCGTTACTTTGCAGGTGCAACTTTCGCGGTCCGGCTACGTGGTGCTGCTGGATCGCTTCGATCCCAGCTGGCATGCAACCGTTGATGGACGTGAAGTTCCGATCCTGCGCGCGAATCACATGTTTCGCGCCGTGCGAGCGGAGGCGGGCTGGCACACCGTTCGCTTCTATTACCGGCAGCGATGGCTTGCAGCGGGGCTGGCGTTCTCGTTTGGCGCGCTGGCGTTGTGTGGCGTTCTCTTCTGGCTCGATTTGCAGGTTCCGGCGATCGAGCGCCTCCCGGAAGATGAACCCGATGCCGAGCGGCCGCCGGCGCTTCAAGAGGGCGGGCCGGTTGAGGTAGCTGTTACATTGCCCGGTGTGCGGCAGTAGATCTCAAACGTCACGTCGTCTTCACAAGGTTGGTAGAAATTGTGGAGATAATTTGCGAGGGCGGGAAAATCGCGCAGCGCGTGGGCGGAGTCCTGAAAGGTTCCTGAAAGGCCGTGGATTTCGTCATCGCGCGCGACGATGATGTAATGCGGGCCCGTCTTGTTGAGTTGGAAGACCAGTTCCCGCCGCCAGCCCGGCAGTCGCCAGGGAGCAATCAGCGCCAGGTTCCAGACAAAGCGCACCGGCGGACGGTAACCGCTCAGAAAGTAAATAAGCGGTTCGTTGCCCCAGACGTAAACGCTGTTCTCTGCACCGGGATGTTCCTTGAGGTAAGCGACTACCCGCAGGACCCCCCTGAAGTCTTCCGCAGGCCCCGGCCACGGGTAACTGGAATAGAATCGCGCGGGGTTCTGGCGCCATTCGTTGAAGGCCCGGTAGTTCGTCACTATTCGCATCACCGGCCCCGGCAGGCAGAATGCGATCAAGTCCGCAAATACCACCCAGGTGAGGACGCGCGCCACTCGCCAGTTGCGACCGGCAAAATAACGGGCCATGGCCCGCGCGCCTTCGCAGACCTGGGCGATGAGATATCCCCAGAAAATCGCAAAAAATGGAAAGCAGGTTTCAAAGTAGTAGGGCTGGTAGCGGACCTGCACGGCCAGGGCTGCGAAACCTGCCGCGGCGCCCACCAGCGCGGGGGCCAGCAGCGCCAACTGATGCCGCCTCCATGCAATAAGGACGCCCGCGAGGGCTGCGAACAGCGTCCACAAACCCAGCCAGAATTCGATTCGGCCGGCCGCCCACGCCCAGTAGTGCGGAATCCCAAGGGACGCCATTGCGGCGTACCGCGGAAGGACCTGAAATTGCTCTTCAACGAAACCACTCCATGCGCCACTGAACAATAAGCCGGAGACGACCACTGCGCTGCCCAAAAGAAAGCCAATTGCGAACCGTGGCATCGCCGAAAGCCACTGGCCACGGGCGATTCTCAGCCTGGCTCGCGGAGCATGGCCGGTGGATGTTTGAAATTCCAGATACGGTACCAGCATCAAGAAAGGCAGAAAAGTGATGGCGTTGTATTTGATCCAGAAGGCGGCTGCGAATAAGATTCCTGCTAACAGTTCCTTGAGTGTTATGCCACGGTCGCGGGTTGAAAGCAGAAAGTAGCTGCCGAAGATGAAGAGGATCAGGAACGTGTCCGGCTGGCCGGCGTCCCAGTATCCTGCACGGATGTGCATGGCAGCGTTCGCCAGGACGGTGAGGAATGCTGCGCCCTTGCCGAGGGTGTGTTCCGTAAAGCAGAAAATGCAGACGGAAATAGCCAGCAACCACAAAATATCCAGCAAGCCGACACTCCACATCGCCAGTCCAAAGACCTTCACAATCGCCGAGTAAAGATAGAAGATACCAGGTGGCTTGTTGTCCCACAGATCACGATAGAGCCGCGCTCCATCGAGCAATCCGCGGCCGATCACGCAATAGGTTGCCTGGTCGCGCCCGATGGGATAGCTGAGATTGGGAATGCCCGCCAGCACCACCAGCCCGAGAGAAAGCAGCAGCCAGCGCTTTGAACCTGCCAACGAGAACAGGCCGAGAGGAGTTCTCAGACCGGATCTCAAGATGTGCCGCCTGTGGCTGGACCGTAGCGTCGCGAATATACGACGAAGTTCCTGAAGGTCTTGACCCGCTGGTACCGATTGTTGATCAGGCGATGCAGGGAGGAATATCGAACCAGATATTCTTGGGAATCGAGTGTGATGCCGGAGACGGCGGGGATGGCATCGCGGCGTTCCACAATGATATAGCGTGGTTGTTCTGCCTTCAGCGTTTCAACAAGCTCATCGCGCCAGGCCGGTGGCGTCCATTCGGAAATCAGCCCAAGGTTGGAAACAAAGCGTGAAGGGCACTCATGCCCGGAAAGAAAGTAGATGAGCGGCGCGGTTCCCCAGACGTAAACCTCATCACCTGATGCCGAACGGCCCTTGAGATAACGAACCACCTGAAATTCCCCGTCCAGGTGCTCAATGCCAAGCGACCACCAGTACCTTTGATAAGATTTTTGAGGACTGCGCCACCACTTTTCGAAGCCCTGGTAGCGTTCCACTTGCTGCATAGCGGGGGCGGGCAGCGGGAAATACATGCAATTGATAAAGACCAGCCAGACGCCCACACGGGCGGCAGTCCAGCCTCGCCCGGCGAGGCCACGGGAGATCGCACGAAAACCTTCAAAGACCTTCACCGCTACATAGGCCCAAAGCATTGCAAGAAATGGGAGGAATGTCTCAAAACTGTAAGAGTTGAAGCGCGCCTGGCTGGCCGTCACAAGAAATCCTAGGAGGGCGGCGATGAATACCGGGGCCGTGCGATGGAGGTCGCGGCATCTCCAAGCGAGCAGGAGCGCCAGCGCGACTCCGGCTTCCGGCCAGTTTCCCAAGGTGAAATTCACCTGGCCCATCGCCCAGAGAAAGTAGTGCGGCGTTCGCTGGATGACCATCGTGCCATAACGCGGCAGCACTTCAAACTGGACCTCTTTCATGGCCGGCCAGGCGCCGGAAAGCCGGAACCATCCAAGAACGCCCGTGATGGTTGCAACAAGCCCGCCAAGCAGTGCTGCGGTCCGCGCAAACCACGCGCGGCAGGGAATGTCCAGCGCCAATCGGGGTGAGGGCGAACCCAGGCCGCCGGTGTCCAGGTAAGGAAGAAAAGCGATAAGAGGGAGGAATGCAAGCGCGTTGTACTTGATCCAGAAAGCCACACCCAGAGCAAGTCCGGCGGTGAGGCTTCGCCAAATGGGCTGGTGATCCCTGCGAGTCAGCAGAAAGAAGGCGGCGAACACAAACAGAACCAGAAAAACTTCCGGCTGGGCCGCGTTGATGTAGCCATTACTGTCGTGCCAGTAGGCATAGAGCAGCGCGGCGACGGCTCCTGCCCATGGCCCCAGGTAACGCGCGCAGAAACAGAAGGTGCTGATCCCCGCCGCTACAACACAAACCAGGTCCAATGCACCCACCAGCCACGTTACCCGACCAAGAATCTTGACGATGGGAACATAGAGATAAAAGATGCCCGGCGGCTTGTTGTCCCAAAGATCGCGGTAGAGGAGCTTGCCCTTCAGCAGGCTCTCAGCAATCACGCAGTAGGTCGCTTGGTCGCGGCCAATGGGATACTGAAGGTTGGGCAGGGAGAGGATGATGACCGCAGCCAGCGCCGCAATCATCCAGATTCGGGGGTTACGCGAATTGACAAAACCGGCCGAAGTTGTGCCGAGCATGTGCATACCGCGATCAGCATTCTTATCGGCATTCTCAGGATGGTTAGTGAGTGGCGCAAAAAGAGGCAGTCGCGGATAAAGGACGATCGCATCCTGAAAGTCCAGGGAGGTGCATCCGGGCGTTACTTGTCCGTAATGGGACTATGCGATGTGGAAGTGCGGAGGCCCCATATTTTCCAGATGGAAGGCACATTGAATACAAGATTGACGACGCCGTCGAAGAACACACCGGTGGCCGCTGCAATAACCAGCCGCACACCTTGTGACGCAAGGAGAAGCGTCAGACCGATATTCAGAATGGCGCCGGGCAGGCAAACTTTCTGATAAAGCCACCAGCGGGACTTGCCGTCTGCCTTCGCAGAGTTGCCGCCGGTGCGGTGCGCGAAGGTCGCATTCTGATTCCAGACGAAATTCCACAGCAGAGCGACTTCCACGGCCAAAGGCACTGCCCAGAGGGTGCTGCCGCCAGCGCGCACAGCCATCAGGTAGATCAGGCCAATATCCAGTACGGCCCCCGTGAGCCCGACAAAGCTGTATGCCAGCCAGGCGCGGAATTGGCCGGTGGCAATTGCAAGCTGCGCAAGATGAGCGATGTATTCTGCGTACTGGCGCGAGCCGAGCTTGGAACTGCCGAGAGTCCTCTCTTCAAACTGGTAGGGAACCTCTACGATCCGTTCGATCCGGCCTTTGGCTAGAACTTCGAGCAGGATTTTGTAACCGAGCGGCGTGAGCTCGGCGCCCGCGATCGCAGCAGCCCGCACGAGAAACATTCCCGACATGGGATCGCTGACGGCGGCAAGTTTTATTGGCAGGACGGAAGCGGCCATATGGGTCGCGCCGCTCGAAATCACGCGGCGGCTGAATTCCCAGTCGGAGGTCCCGCCTCCTGTGATGTAGCGGCTGGCAACGGCGAGGTCAGCGTTCGCTTTGCGCAGGGCGGCCACCAGATCGCGCAGGATTTCCGGCGGATGCTGAAGGTCGGCGTCGATTACGCCCAGCAGGTCTCCCTGAGCGAGCTTCCATCCGTCCACGACGGCTGTCGCGAGGCCCAGTCGCTCGGCGCGACGAAGGACGCGAACGTGGAAATCACTGCTCAATTGCTCGGCGAGCTCGGCAGTCCCGTCGCCACTGTTGTCGTCAACAACGATCAGTTCATATTCTTCGCCGGATTGGGTCAGAGCGCTGCCCGTGCGGCGGATGACTTCCTGAATTGATCGGGCCTCTATGTAAGTTGGGATCACGATGGAAATCATGGAGTGGTCGAATTCCCTCCGTGCACCGGCGTGAAAGCGAACCTGAAAATAGCACGCGTCCGGATTTGCGTCAATCAGGTCGCCGAACGGATCACGCCGCAATTCCAGAAGTTTGTAAGGGATTTCTCATTCTTGACAATTTCACGCGAAGAGGTGAGGCCTGGCCCCTGCCCATTCAGCCTAGCTGTTTCCGAAAGTAGCTGATGGATGAGGACAGTCCCTCTTCCAGGCTGACCTCTGGCTCCCACCCAAGCAGGCGACGCGCGCGGGAGATGTCCGGACAACGCAGCCTGGGATCGTCTATGGGCAAAGGCTGAAACCTTACGGCGCTTGAACTTCCTGTCATCCGAGTGATGAGCCGGGCAATATCAACGATTTTTTCTTCTCTGGGATTACCCAGGTTCACCGGATAGTTGATTCCCCATTCTTTACTCAGTGCGCCTATTGCTCTGGAATCGGGATCCGCCCGCAACAGCCGCACCAGCCCTTCGATCAGGTCGCTGACGTAGCAAAAACTTCTGGTTTGGTTTCCATCGCCGTAGATGGTCAGCTCTTTGCCCTGCAAGGCCTGCACAATGAAATTGGAAATCACACGACCGTCGTCCGGCCGCATCCAGGGGCCATAGGTGTTGAAAATTCTTGCAATGCGCGTGTCCAGCCTGTGCTGCCGGTGGTATGCCATGGCCAGCGCTTCGGAGGCCCGTTTTGCCTCATCGTAAACGCTGCGAGGCCCAATGGGATTCACATTGCCCCAGTATTCTTCCGCTTGCGGGTTGACCTTCGGGTCGCCGTAAACCTCAGAAGTGCTGGTGAGCAGAAAGCGCGCATCCTTTGCATGGGCCAGTGCCAGTATATTGCGGGTTCCGGTGGTCCCCACTTCCAGGGTTTGAATCGGGAACCGAAGATAGTCAGGAGGGCTTGCGGGGCAGGCCATGTGCGCGACGGCATCGACCGGGCCTTCGATATGGAGGGTCGCGGTCACGTCCTGCAGAAGGAAGTGGAAAAACGGATTCTGTTCTAACTCCTCGATGTTTTTGCGGCGGCCCGTCAGGAGGTTGTCTACGCACAGGACTTCATGGCCAAGGGAAAGCATCTTCGCACAGAGATGCCTGCCCAGAAAGCCTGCTCCGCCCGTGATGACAATCCGCATGTATCCTCTGCAAGCGCAATGGCGGCCGTTCAGGGGGTATTTCCAGCCCGGCGGCGCTTGAATCACTATAATGCTGCGGCGCCGATTATTAAAGCGGACCAATGGCCTTGCAGGTTACCACAGGCCGTCCCTTGTCACGAAGATCTTCTGCAAGCTGTTCGTTCATTCAAACGAATTGCGAAGTTGTTGCCGGCAGGGAAGGTTTGAATTGAATCCGCCGCTTTCGGACTTTATCCCGATGTATCGCTTTGCTTGACAGGCGTGTTCCAGACCCCGGCGGCTGCATGCGGACTCAGAGGCTTTTTCGGTTTCTTTTATGCTTCCGGACCCCGGGCCTGATAGTCGCTGCCGTATCCGTAACCATACTGCTGGTAGTAGCCGTATTTGCCGTAGCTTTGCTTGTGGATATCGACATCGTTCAAGGCAACTC
>JAJYJL010000301.1 GCA_021789565.1 Acidobacteriota bacterium | reverse complement strand
TGACAACTAAGTAATTGGTGATTTGTGATTGGTGATTTGCGATTTCAAAAAGCAAACCACCGGAACGGCGAGGCCGCGTCTTTTGAATCACAAATCACTAGAACCTGTTTCAAAACCCCTGTTAAGCGGCCGTCAGGGCACAGTGAAAGGGCACGAGTTTACTCGTGCCGTAAAGCCAGCCCAACGGATTCGGCTTTAGCCGCTGAGGGCCGGAAATGCGCACCAGGGGCTAAAGCCCGAGGCTTTGTGCGTTCCTTCCCGGCACGACTGAAGTCGTGCCCTTTCTCCTCGAAACAGGCGTGCCCTGAAGCCCATGGGGCAGGTTTTGAAACAGGCTCTAATCACAAATTTCAATCTTTCTTCCCGATCACACGCTGCACGGTTTCTCCCGTCTTGCTGAGCCCGTACAGCGTGGAGATAAAAATCGTCAGCCCCTGAAGGTCCGGCAGATGGTGCGTGGTCCAGACCAGGTAGGAAACCCAGCCGCCCCCCAGCACCAGGCCGAAAAATGAGCCCGTACGCCCAAAACTGGCTTCACCGGATTCTGAAAAAAGCTGCCTCACATATTCGCGCATTGCGTCTCTTCTTTAGCGCACGGTTCGCCTACTGACGCTGCGGACCCAGGCGGCGGGTATTCCAGGGATTTGTGATTTGTGATTGGTGATTTGTGATTCACAAACCGGATTTCCCATTCACCAATCTCTAATCACAAATCACCAATGCCCGATCCTTTCGTAATTCGTAATTCATAATTCATAATTTCCCTACAGCCGTGTCGACAGTCTCTGCAGCTCGGCGCGCAGGAACGCCCGAAGGTTGAGAATTTCGTTGACGGCGCGCTGCTCGAACATTCCCGCCAGCACAATACCTGTTGTAAATCCCACGAGAAAAATCACCATGTTGGTCATTGCTGCCCCCTCCTTTTGGTTTAACCGGATGGTTAATACTGCCCTGAATGCCTTGTGAAAAGTTCCTCCCCGTCACCCGGCCGGCTGGATTGGCCGGAGCTGTCGGTAAATCTGCATCCGGCGCAAACCGTTTTCCACGTAGCCGGGATCGTAGGTGCGGCCGCGGGGACCGCCCGTGTTCCAGCAGCGGAACAGCGGCTCAAAATCGCGATCGAGGTCGAGATGGAAATCCAGAGCAAATTCCGAAAGCAGCCAGACCGCCATGCGAAAATGGAAGCTCGGGTCCAGCAACTGGCGAACGTCGCCCGGGCGGCCCACCATGTGGTAACCCATGATCTGCGTGTAACCCCAGGAGGTCGCCAGTTCGCGCAGGGCGGCGTCGGTCGCTTTGGCGATTTCGCCGGAATGGATGGCGGCAAACCCCCGGGTCATGTAACGCGCGTGGAGCGTGGCGTCGCCGGCCGGCAACTGCTCGGCAATTTCATCGCGCAGGTTCGCCAGATTGATGCTTCCGTAAGAAGGCGACCCGCCCGCAGCCACCGCCTGGAGATGCCGGTAAACCGCCGGCTCAAATCGCCGGGCGTCCCCGCAGCCGCTGCTCTCGTTCGCCGCCAGAGCTCCCAGAAATTCCGCCGGCACGGAAGAGTTCGCGCAGGCCTCCCGGATCGCTTCATCGCAGCGATCAAATACCCGCTGCACCAGGCGGCGCTCGGCGGACAGGTTCGGTATGGCTGAAGGCGCGGAAGTTCCCAGGCTCGCTTGCTGCCCGGTGCCTGAAACGTTCATTTGCGTCTCCAATACACACCTCCACCCGGAATCGGCGGGACCCCTTCGGCGCTTGCAATACCCTGTGGCCTTGCCCGTCTCTCACCCACAATTCAAGCCTAAACCCCCGAAATGGGACGCGTGGGACGTATGGGACGTTTGGGACGAAAAATTGTAAATAATTGCGTATCAATAGCTTAGAAACATATATATAGGCTACATTAAGCATTATTTTCAAAATGTGTCCAAATTTGATACACCGGGTAAATTTTGCACGGCGGCAATTTCAGCTTCGGTATGGCGCTCAGCGGGCATTACAACCGCCGGCGCCTTCGATACAATGTCCGGTTGCGGCCAGGAAGCATCAGGAAGGAGCCAGAGTCCATGCGAGCGGTTGTCCAGCGGGTGAAGCGGGCGGAAGTTCGCGTGAAGGGCAAGGTGGTCGGAAGGATCGGCCCGGGGCTGCTGGTGCTGGTCGGGATCGCCGAAGAGGATACAGCGGAGAGCGGCCAGGCAATGGCTGAAAAGATCGTGCGCCTGAGGATCTTCGACGACCAGGAAGGCCGCATGGACCTCGACGTTCGCGAGGCAGGCGGCGCCGTGCTGGCGGTCTCCGAGTTCACCCTCTACGGCGATTGCCGCAAGGGCCGCCGGCCGAGTTACGCGGGCGCCGCTTCGCCGGACAACGCACTGCCGCTCTACCACGCCTTTGTGGAATCACTCAAGGCCCTGGGAGTGAAGGTCGAGACTGGCGAGTTCCGCGCCATGATGGACGTGGAGCTCGTCAACGACGGGCCGGTCACTCTGCTACTGGATTCCGACCGGACGTTTTGAGGCCGGGAGACATCTGCCGCGAGTTGCGGTTCCCCACGATTACGGCACGCCAGCCGCCACGTCTCAAACGCCAGACCGCAAATCTCTTCTGAACAGGACCTTGATGCCGTGGCGCCACTGGTCGTTGATGCCGATCTGCACCCCGGCGATGGCTGAATCCAGGTAACGCAGCAGGCGGGTTGTTGTGGAGTGGAACCGGAAAGCCGGCGCCACTAGGTAGAGCAACGGCGGCGCCTCGGCAAGCTGTATGCCCGGAAAGTAGCCGTAGTCCTGGAACCTCCCCTGCTGCCGCAGGCTCTCCACGCGCAGCCAGTAGTCGAGCGCCTGGAAGGGCAGGTTGATCTGTTCCTCCAGCTTCAGTTCCATCACCGCCAGCCTGCCGTCGCGCGTCACCGTCAGGATATCGATCACGCCGCGGTCGGCCCGCGAAAACGCCGGCACCTGCGGGTAAACAAACTCCGGTGAAAGCGCGGGATCGATCCGGGTGGTGTCATCCACCAGCATGCTCTCCAGCCAGCGCTCGGATTGCAGGCGGTAGAAGTCATCTCTTGTATCCTCACTCGCGGCGTTGCGACGCGCGAGGACGCGGGAAACGAAATCACGAAATTCGTCCCGGTTGTGGTCGTTCAACCTGCGAACGCTTCCCTCCAGCCCGAAATAGATCTTCGGTGACAGGTCGCCTTCGATGCGCGCAATCTCCAGGCCCGCCACCCGGACCGAAACGAACCTTCCGGAGGAGTCCGTAATCATCGTCAGTTTGTTTACGGCGTCGTCCAACAGGCCGCGCAGGAGATCGCGATGCCGACTGATGAGCGCTTTGTCCGGCCGGTGAGGCACAAGCCTGACAGCAACATCACCGGCAGACTCCAGGTCGACGCGCGCCGGCCGTCCGCCTCCGCCATTCCATTCGTAGAGTTCCAGTTGCACGGCCCGATGGTTGATCGCAGCCGCCCGGTGGGCGTTCAACTCAACTGCCTCAGTGGGCAGATAGATTCGGAGCCGGGGCACCATCGTTCGGTCTGAACGGCTGCGCAGCCAGTCGAGCCAGATCAGGCCGAAAGCGAGCACCGCGTCGGCCGCAGCGGGCGCCTCATCCTTGCTGAGCGCGATCAAGGCACAGCCGGTCCGGCCCTGTCGCGCCAATCCCCGCGTGTACCAGGTGGAGAAGGAATGCTCGCGGTCCGAGCGGTTGCTCACAAGTTCTAGGCGCCACCCTTGAAGCTCCTGTTTGAGCATGGCCACGAATTCCTGTTTAAAGGCCGGCCGGTCCCTTTCGCGCCCCTGGCGCTGCGTCGGATGAAGCTCCCGGAATTCCACCACCGACGTTTCCCGGGCGTGCGGTTTCCGCACAAAGACGCCCAACCGGTCTCCATCGCGATAGGCCACTTCTTCCACGCGGCGCGCCAGCGTTCGGGCGGGGTTCCAGGCTTCAAAAAGCAGCTTGTCGAACTGAACACTCAACTGCCAGTGCGCCGAGTTGAGGTCGAACAATTCCACTTCGTCCTCAACCACCACGGGGTGCGCGAGGGACTGAATGAAAGTTTCCACTTCCTGCTGGAGCGCCCGAAGAGTTTCGGGACCAATTTCATGTGCCATGGCAACCTGGGCGTCCATTATAACCGCGCACGTCATGCCATACGAGGCAATCCCGGGCAACAAGCCGCGCCCGGCATATTTCATCAGAAAAGCCGGACACCACTGCCTCTCTTCACCGTCAACATCCAGGACACATCCAGGCCGCCGGGTTGACGGCTTCCGCCCGGGCGTGATATCAAACCTTTCGATCATCCCGCTGAAATTCGAAGAGGCTTATGAAACCAAAAGTATTTGTCACGCGTCCGCTGCCCGCGCCCGCACTGGAACTGTTGTCGAGCGCCTGCGAGGCGCGAATCTATGCTGAAGACGCAGCCATTCCCGCCTCTCAACTTGCAGAAGAATGCCGCGAGGTGGAAGGAATCCTGGTCAACTCTGCGCGCGTGACCGAAGAGGTTTTGCTCGCGGCGCCCAAATTACGCGCCATTTCCAACTGCGGCGTGGGCTACGACAACATTGATGTCGCAGCCTGCAACCGTCGCCGGATTCCCATCACCAACACCGCCGGTTCACTCGAAGAGACAACCGCCGATCTTGCTTTTATGCTTTTGCTGGCCACAGCGCGCCGGGCCATCGAGGCAGACCGTTATGTTCGCGAGGGACGATGGGAATGCTGGCAATTTGGCCTGCTGCACGGCCTGGACATTCATCACAAGACGCTTGGCCTGGTGGGCTTCGGCGGAATCGGAAAGCTCATGGCGCGCCGCGGCATGGGATTTTCAATGCGCATCCTGTATCACGCGAGACATCGTGCCGCCGAAAGCGTCGAGCGTGAACTGCACGCCGAATATGCCGATTTCGAGACCCTGCTTCGGGAATCCGATTTTGTCAGCCTGCACGTTCCGCTCACAACCGAAACCCGCCACATCATCGATGGCAGGGCCATCCGCCTGATGAAGAGCACCGCCGTTCTGGTGAACACGGCGCGCGGGCCCGTGGTAGATGAAGAAGCTCTGGTAGAAGCGCTCAGCAGCCGGAAAATCGCCGGCGCGGGGCTCGACGTTTTTGAAAACGAGCCGCAAGTCAATCCGGCCCTCGCAGGGCTGGAAAATGTTGCGTTGGCGCCCCACATCGGCAGCGCCACCGGCGAAACGCGCCTCAGGATGGCCACGCTTGCCGTCAGGAACCTGCTCGCCATGCTGGCGGGCGACCGGCCGGCGAATGTTGTGAACCCCGAGATATATTCCTGATTGTGCAGGCGAGCGGCACAGAAGAAGGTACTGGACTGGCTTGAACCCGAGGCGCTTTCTATTTTGGCAGCAGGTTTGCCGCCCACTGCACGGCTTTGAATTTTCAAGCCCTGCGCAGTCTCCGTCGCAGGGTTTCCACGATGAGGCCGAGCAGCGCATAGGTTGCGGCATTGGCAAGGAGGACCCAGTAAAGGCTAAGAGGGTAAAAACCAAGATTTGAAATCGGACAGGTTATGCGCACAAGAGGCAGGATGGGATCGGCAATAGTCAGGGCCGGAGGTTTGCTTACGATGCCGTAGATTGCCCAGCAGCCGGCAACCAGGAATCCCGCACCGGCCCACACAGCAATTCGATGCTTCATGCCGCACCCCCTTTTTGGATTGCAATTGTCTCACCGATCGTTCCAAACTCCAAACCCAAACGGGATGACCTGAGACGCCATGCGGCTCCCGAGATTTTGGCGAAAGCGGCAAAACTATAAGGACCCCGCTGCCCCGGAACGGCCTCCCCTTGCTATCCGCGCCCGGCTCTTCAATAATGAGGACTTCGCAGCCAGCGTTGGAATGCAGGAAGAACTGGTGCCGGTAATCGCAAGATGAGCATTCTAGAGGAAACATCGGGTTCGACCGTACCTTCCTACGAACGGGGCAAAGCCATAGCCCGGCATGTTTTTCATGAGGTCATCGCCGCCATCGATCTCCGCAAAACGATGCTGCAGAAGCTGAAGCGCGTGGATGACACCCTTCATGCCGGAGAGACGAACCTGTCTCTCACCTGGCCCCCGCACGTCGTCGCCCTGGGCAAGGCGGCCGGACGCATGGCCGCAACGCTGGACGAAATCCTGGGTGGACGGATCGCCTCCGGCATCGTGGTCGCCCCTGCCCTGCCCGCGGCGCGGCTGAAGAACTTCCGGTACTTTGAGGGCGGCCATCCCTACCCCAACGCGGGCAGCATTGGCGGGGCCGAGGCAGCGCTCGAACAGGTCTCCAAACTCGGCCCCAGCGAACTGGTGATCTTCCTGATCTCCGGCGGAGGCTCGGCGCTGTTTGAAAAGCCACTGGATCCCCAGGTTTCATTGAAAGATCTGATCGAATTCAACCGGCTGCTGGTGACCTGCGGCCTGCCCATCGAACAGATCAACGTCCTGCGCAAGCATGTGTCGGCGGTGAAAGGCGGACGCCTGGCCCAGGCGGCGCACCCTGCCCGCCAGTTGACCCTGTACGTTTCCGACGTGCCGGACGATCTTCCTTCGATGGTGGCCTCGGGCCCCACCATGCCGGACGACTCCACACTCGACGATTGTTACCGGCTGGCCGAAGAAAACAACCTGATCCAGCGCCTGCCTCAGCCGATTCGAGAAAGCTTCAAGGAACGAACGCTGAAGGAAACGCCCAAGCCCGGCGCCGCCTGTTTCAAAAGGTCCGAATTCCATTGTCTGCTGTCAAACCGCGAGGCCGTCGAAGCCGCGCAAAACGCGCTGGATCTCCAGGGCTTCATCTGTGAGGTCGACTCCGGGGAATGGGACGCGGATTACCGCGAAGTCGCGGACGGAAATCTGGAAGCCCTCGACGCGCTCGCCGAAAAGCATCCGGGAAAGCCGGTCGCGCTGGTGGTGGGCGGCGAAGTCACCTGCAAAGTGACGGGCCCCGGGATGGGCGGACGCAACCAGGCTTTTGTGCTTTACGCCGTGGAAAAGATCGAACATCAGGCCCGGGTTGTGCTGAGCGCCGGGACCGATGGCCGCGATGGCAACAGTCCCGCCAGCGGGGCCGTGGCCGACGGGCAGACCCTTTCGCGCGCGCGGGGACGGGGGCTCGATCCGGCGCAATACATGGCTGAGAGCGACTCCTATTCTTTCTTTCGCACGCTTGGTGATACACTCGACACGGGGTACACCGGCAACAACGTAAGGGACGTCCGGCTCTGGCTGGATTTCGGCGACACATAGAATCGTTCGGTTGTCCCGCATGGGTCTTTCAAGTCCCACGGCGGAGACACCTGCAAACGTTCCTGAAATTTATCTGAAGGAGGCATTCGATGGCGGAATCGGTTGGCTTTATTGGACTGGGAATCATGGGGGAGCCTATGGCGCTGAACCTGGTGAAGGCCGGTTACGAGGTGACGGTTTACAACAGGACCCCCGAAAAGGCTGAAACGCTGAAGAAGGCCGGTGCGAAGGTTGCCGCGAATCCCGCGGAAGCTGCGCGCAAAGCCAATTACGTGGTCAGCATCGTCAGCGATTCCGCGGCCTCCGAGCAGGTCTTCATGGGCAAAGACGGAGCTCTCCAGACCGTCAGAGCCGGCGCCATCGTCATCGATTCCGCCACCATCAGCCCGGTGGTGAGCCGCAAGCTGGCCTGCGCCACGGCCGGCAAAAAGGCCAGTTTTCTGGACGCGCCGGTGACGGGCAGCAAGCACGGGGCCGAGAAAGGCGAACTCACTTTCATGATCGGCGGCGAGCGCGAAACTTTTGACCGCGCCATGCCGCTGCTGAAAGTCCTGGGCAAAAAACACATCTACTGCGGCAGCTACGGGGCGGGGCTTTCCGCCAAACTCGCGCAGAACGCCATCCAGTCCACCATGGTTGAAATTTTCTGTGAAGGATTTGTGCTGGCTGTCAAGTCCGGCGTACGGCCGGAAGTGATGATGGAAATTGTGCAGAACAGCATGGCGCGCGCGGCGTTGACCGACTTTAAAGCGCCCTTCATTTTCAAAGGCGACTTTACGCCCTACTTCCCGCTTAAGTGGATGCACAAAGATGTGACGCTGGCCATGGAAGCCGCCTTCGCGCAGGGCGTGCCCATGCCGGTGACA
>JAJYJL010000300.1 GCA_021789565.1 Acidobacteriota bacterium | reverse complement strand
CGAAAAATACAATGGGTGTGATTGGTACTCCGAGGCGGGGTAGGAGGAGTGCAGTTGGGGACAGGCGTTTATAGCTCTCTGAAACTCAATGGTCGAGTTCAATGGCTGGCGGTATTACTGGTGGCGGCAAGCGCACTGGGTATGGCCGCATTTCCGGCGTTTGCTCGCAAGGACAAGGAGCAAAAGCTGACCAAGCAGGAGCGCCGGCGCCAGAAGGCCATTCAGAAAGAGATGGAGAGCCCGTACAAGAAGTGGATTAACGGGCCGATCGGCTACATCATTACACCTGCGGAACGTGCCGCTTTTAAGAAGCTGACCACCGACGAAGAGCGCGACCAGTTTATTGAAGAATTCTGGAGGCGCCGCAATCCCATGCCAGGGTCACCCGAGAATGCATTTAAAGAAGAGTTTTACCGCCGCATTGCCTACGCGAACGAGCATTATTCTTCCGGCATTCCAGGCTGGCGCACCGACCGCGGGCACATTTACATCATGTATGGCCCGCCGGACGACATCGAGAGCCATCCGAGCGGCGGCAGTTACGTGCCGAATCCAACTGAGATGCCCTATTCCGGACCTGGCGCCGCCACGACGATGACGACGTACCCGTTTGAAGACTGGACCTACCACTACATCCCGGGGATCGGGGAAAACGTGGAACTAGAGTTTGTGGACCCCACCATGACGGGTGAATATCACTTGACGATGAACCCCTGCGAGAAGGACGCAATGGCGAACGTTCCGGGGGACATGACGGGATGCCAGGGCGGAGTTTCCGTCGGATCTATCTGGAACCCCAATCTGGTGATTCAGCCCGGCCAACTGAATGGTGGAGGAGCGGGCTCGAATAGCGGGTCCGCCATGGTGACCTCCAACATGATGGGCGAGAAATACAATGAGTTTAATCGTCTGGACCTATACTCGAAAATCTTCCAGGCGCCGGACATCAAGTTCAAAGACCTGAGGAGTATGGTAACTTCAACCGTGACGTCGCAATTGTTGCCCTTCAGCGTCCGGACCGATTTCCTCAAGATTACGGACGACATGGTCCTGACGCCGATCACGGTCCAGGTTCCGAACCGTGAGATGCAATTTGAAAACAAGGACGGCGTGATGAATGCGGTCCTTGACATTTATGGGGAACTGACGACGATTGGCGGAAGAGTTGCCGACACTTTTGAGCAGAGCGTGGCCGTGTCTGTGCCAGAGCATGATTTTCAGGCTTACGTGAACCAGAAGTCGGTCTACCAGAAAGCGGTGTATCTGCACCCCGGACGCTACAAGTTGAGCCTTGTCATCAAGGATGACCACAGCGGGCACATAGGATCGCAGAACCTGGGAATCATCGTGCCGCAGTTTAGCGACGGAAAGCTGACCAGCAGTTCGCTGATCCTGGCGGACCAGATTCAGCCGCTGCCGACGAGTGAGGTCGGGTCAGGACCGTTTGTCATTGGCGGAACGAAGGTCCGGCCCAGCGTGAATCAGGTCTTTACCCAGAGCCAGAATTTTGGTATTTACATGCAGGTCTATAATCTGGGTCTTGATCCTAAGACGCACCAGCCATCTGCGAATATCGAGTACGAGATTTCGAAAGATGGCAAAACGGTTTTGAATCAATCGGAGTCAGCGGCCAGCATCAAGGATGCCTCGGAACAGGTTACATTGGAGAAAACGATGCCGGCCAAGCTGCTCAAGCCGGGCAAGTATACCCTGCAGATCAAGATTACGGACAAAGTAAAGGACCAGACGGATACCCAGACGACGAATTTCCAGGTTGAGTGATGAGGCCCGGGTGCCGGTGCCGAGTCGATAGCCGGGACAAACAACCTTAAAAAGGGTCAGGTCAAGGCATCATGCAACGCTCGAATCAGGTCAGGCGAAGCGCAGAGTTACTGCCCGTCGGGGCATTTCTCTGTGCCTTGTTGGCAGCTTCCCAGGTTCTTGGGGTGCAATTTGGTAGGGTTTCGGGTAAGGTCACGGACAGCACGGGGAACCCGATTATGGGGGCGACGGTCCTGTTGAGCGGCCCCGGAGTTGATGCCTCAAGCGGCTTGCTGGAAGGATCTCTCGACCGGGTTTTTACGGACGCTCAAGGCAACTTTACCATCAGCCGAGTTGCTCCCGGATGGTATTCTCTGCAGGTCGTCTCGCCGGCCAGGCTGCCGGGGTTTCGAGACAAGGTCCAGGTCAGGGCCGGGTCGACAACCCGGGAGGCGTTTGCCCTCGGCGACGTCCTTTCCGGAATTCACCTGCAGCATCCCATCAACGACTTTCGCGCCTGGGGACAGGAATGGAAATGGATACTGCGGACCTCGGACTCAACCCGCCCAGTTCTTCGTTACCGGAAGGCAAACCGCGAGCGCCGGAAAGCTGCTGAACATACCCCGCTTCCCGCCAAGCGCATGGTGGCGATGATTCCTGGAAGCGCCGGGGATAACGGCCTTTCACCGGACCCCGGAACGGACACCGTGGTGGCTTATCTGCATCCTCTGGACGCAAATTCCGACGTCCTTGTGGCGGGATCGGTCAACCGAAGCACCGTGGATGGCTCGTCGGTGATTGCTGATTATCGAAGGGGCTTCCTCAACAGGAACCACCAGGAGATCAGCCTGGCGATGCATCAGTTGAACATGGGGGTTGGCCGCGAGATTTCTGCAACGGACGGTGAAGGTATGCCCCTGTCCCGCGGGATGGTTTTGCGCTATGTGCAGACCCGAAAGCTTTCCGACGCCCTGACCTTGACGGCGGGATTCGAGATGAAGTATCTGAATTCCGTGAGCGACGCCAGCACCAGCGACCCGGAAATCGGCCTCGCCTATGCCCTGGATCCCTCGACGGTGTTGAGCGTGAGTTACGGCGCGGACAGCCTGGACCACTCGGACACCATGCTGCAGCGGATTGGCGAGCTCAATGCTTTCCCGCAGATCACTCTGCAGAATTTTCACCCGCGGCTTGAGACGGCCCGGCACGCTGAAGTCCGGTTGCAACGAAAGCTTCGTGATGGGTCGCGCGTGGAAGTGGCAGCGTACCATGACGCATTCCAGGACGTGGCGGTCTGGGGCGTAGGTGGAGTTCAGGACCTGAAGAATTCATCGCCGGCCGGCAGCATCTTGATTACTCCTTCCGGAAACCGGGCTGTCCTGAACGCGGGACGATATGGTTCTTCAGGCGCAGAAGTCGCCTACCAGCAGCAACTGGGGCAGCGAGAGCAAGTGAGCGTCATGTATGCTTTTGGCAGTGCGCTGGCGCTGGATCCGTCAGCCGGGTTCAGCGGCGGGGCTCCTGTAGACGCGGCAAACCTGCCCAACTTCCTGCGCTCAGAATTTACTCAGTCCGTCTCGGGCAGGTTTTCAACCTATGTTCCGGGTCTGAATACCCGGATTATCAGTACTTATAGCTGGCTTCCTGCCGGGCGCATAACCCTTGTTGATTCCTTTGGGCAAAGCAGAATGGAATTCCAGCCCTTCCTGGGAATGCAGGTGCGCCAACCACTTCCCAGGATTGACATGCTACCCTTGCGAATTGTTGCCATTGCCGATTTCAGGAACTTGCTCGGCCAGGGGGGTGTGTCCATCCGGCAGGCTAACGGAAGAGCCGTCTTGCTCACTCCCGCGTATCGTACCATCCGGGGTGGGTTTGCAGTGCAGTTTTGAAGTACTGCCCGGGAGCTTGGCGCTTTCCTTATGATCGACTTGAGATCTTTATCTTGCCGACATGAGACTTTATTAGAGAGGCCGTTGGATTGACGCGAAAGAGGGGAATCTACCAGTTTTCATACTGGATATCCCAAATTTCATAGTTATTGGTTTCTATACCAGGAGAAAAGAATCGCTAGAAAGCGCAAGATTTGCTGAAAGGCAAAGGAAAAGACCAGGATTATGATAAGGAACTCAATTTGCTGGGAAATTTCCGAAAGTACTTGTTTAGTTCCCGGGTAGAACAGATTCAATGAGCGTAAGGGCCCCATATCGCTTTTTAACCCTCCTGCTCGCAATCGTGAGCGTGACGCTCGTTATTTTTGCCTGCTTAAACTTTCAACAGAGAAGAATTTACCAACTGCCGACCGACGGTGTTTCATGGGTGACCACCCCGCAGGGGCTGCGGGCATGGAGTGTGGCGGCGAACTCGCCCGGAAAGCAGGCGGGGATTGTTGCCGGAGACATCCTGAAGTCGATAGACGGCCACCCTGTCACGACGACGGCTGAAGCAAGCCGGGATATTTTTGAGAGCGGGGTGTGGTCAAGGGCAACTTACGACCTCGTCCGGCAGGGGGAGTCGATCGAGACCAGCGTGGTTCTCGCTCCGGCCAACAGTTCCGGCGGCCTGCGCCTTTATCTGGAAATTGTGGGCTTCCTCTACCTGATTATTGGAGCGTTTGTTTTTCTGCGCCGCTGGTCGGCGGCAAAGTCGCTGCATTTCTATCTGTTTTGCCTGGTTTCCTTCGTTCTTTATTGTTTTTCCTACACGGGCAAGCTGAACCTTTTTGATTCCTCGGTCTACTGGCTTAACGTGACGGCGCTGTTGCTGCAGTCGGCGCTGTTTCTGCATTTTTGTGTCACCTTCCCGGAGAAACCCGGCTTTGTCGAACAGCGGTCCTGGCTGTTGCCAGCCCTGTATGCGCCGGCTGCGATCCTGCTGGCGTTTCACGCGATGGTGATGACAGGATTCATCACCTTGCCGTTACCGGCTCTGTCCCTCCGCTGGCTTCTCGACAGCCTGGAGATGGGCCTTTTGGGGATCTACTCCACGGCTGGAGTGGTCTTTCTCTTCCGCTCCTATCGGCGGGCAGACACTCCGCTGGCCAAACAGCAACTGAAATGGGTAACCCGGGGAGCGGCGCTGGCGGTGGTCCCCTTCGCCGCTCTTTACGCGATCCCTTACTTCCTGGGGATGGGATTTATTCCGGCGGAGTGGATGAAGCTTTCCGTTTTTTCCCTGGTGTTGTTGCCCCTGACGTTTGGCTATGCGATTGTTCGTTTCCGCCTGATGGACGTGGACATGATCTTCCGCCGCGGGATCGCTTATGCGCTGGCGACCGCGGCGATCATCGGGTTTTACTTTGGGCTGGTCTTTCTGTTTGCCGACTTCTTCCGCAACAGTGAGCTGATCACCAGCCAGGGGGGATGGCTGCTGGCCATTGTGGTGACGGCGCTGTTGTTCCAGCCCATGGTCACCCGCATTCAGGCGCGCCTAGATCGCTTCTTCAACCGCGAGCGTTATGACTACCGGAGAACACTGCTTGAATTTGCCCGTGACCTCGGTTCGGAAGTCCATGTGGATTCGCTGCTGGATCAGACGGTTGTGCGCCTGGCCGAGACGCTGGAAGTGGACCGGGTGGCGGTATTCCTGGCGAATGAGTCGGGAGATTTGCGTCTGGCCAGGTCCCGCGGTCTCACCTATGCCGGTAATCTCGATCTGAGTTTTCTTGATTCCCGCCAGATCGCTGCGGGGAAGGGCTACATGTTTTTCGAAAGCGTAAAGCATCCTGCCAGTGATTCACCCTCGGCCCGGCAGACGATTGAAAGGCTGGGCATGCACTACTACCTGCCGTTGAGGGTGAAGGGAAGCACGCTTGGCTATCTGGCTCTGGGGAAGACCCATGACGACGATTTCCTCTCCAGCGAAGACGTTGACCTGCTGCAGACGGTTTCCGGCTACATTGCCATGGCCATCGAGAGCGCGCGGCTTTACGAATCGCTCGAGCGCAAGGCGATGGAACACCAGGCGCTCAAGGATTTCAGCGAAAATATCATTGAATCCATCGATGCCGGAATCGTGGCGTGGAACCCGGAGCAGTATATCGAGTCGTGGAATTCTTCCATGGAAAAGTTGTACGGAATTTCGAGCGCTGAAGCTGAAGGAAAACGGCTGGGAGACGTCTTCCCGCCGGAGCTGATTTCAGAGTTGCCCCGCCATTCCGAACCCTACCGGTCATTGAATCTTTATAAGTTCCGGCTGAATAATGCCGAGGGGCGCTCGTTGATTGTGAACCTCTCCACTGTGCCTCTGCTGGGCAAGGACGACCAGGTGATCGGCCGCCTGCTGATTATGAACGACCTCACTGACCGGGTTGAGCTGGAAGACCAACTGGTTCAGGCTGAAAAATTATCATCCATCGGGGTGCTGGCCGCCGGAGTGGCGCACGAGGTCAACACGCCGCTGGCAGTGATCACTTCCCAGCTTCAAATGCTGTTGCGGCAACTGCCTTCGGATGATCCCCACTCGCCCGTGCTGGAGAAGGTTGTCAAGCAGGGGTTCCGGGCGTCAGAGATCATCAACAACCTGTTGAAATTTTCGCGCGTCAGCGGCAGCGAACGAGTCGAGCTTGAAGTGAACGAGGTGATCCAGGAGACGCTCTCGCTGGTGGCTCCGGTCTTGCGGTCGGCCAAGATCAAAATCCAGGCCAGTCTCGATTCGGACCTTCCGGCCATCCATGGAAATGCCGGTAAGCTGCAGCAGGTTTTCATGAACCTGATTATGAACGCCCGCGATGCGATGCCTTATGGCGGGGATCTGACCGTGACCACCCAGGCCGTCGATTCCATTGTTTGCGTTGAAATTGCTGACAGCGGCGTGGGCATTTCTCCAGAAAATCTCCGCAAGATCTTTGACCCCTTCTTTACCACGAAAGCGACCAACCGCGGTACGGGACTTGGTTTGGCGGTGAGTTACGGTATCATCCGTGAACACTCCGGGAAGATCTATGTCGACAGTTCAGTCGGCCGCGGAGCATCGTTCCGCCTTGAATTCCCCGCCTCCAGGAAACCCGTCCATGTCCTCTAAAGCGGGTTCCATCCTTATCATTGATGACGAAGCGGACGTTCTGGCGAGCCTTGATGAGCTGATGCGGACTGAGGGCTACCAGACGGCGGCGGCCTCCACCGCAGCGGCCGGACTGGAGAAGCTGGGCAAAGAGCCCTTTGACCTTGTCCTGCTCGATATCAGCCTTCCCGATTCCGATGGGATCGACGTGTTGCGGACGATCAAGCGGGACTCGCCGGAACTTCCGGTGATTATGATCACCGCTTATGATTCCAGCCAGATTGCCTTCCAGGCTTCCCGCGAGGGCGCCGAAAGTTACATCACCAAGCCCTGGGACAATGACAAGCTGCTGCTTGAAATCAGCAACCTGCTGGACCGCTCGCGGCTGCGTGTGGAGAATGTCCTGCTGCGCCGGGCGCTCAAGCGCTTCGGACTGCCCAACATCATTGGCAAGAGCGAGCGCATGCAGAAAGTCTACGACCTGATTACACAGGTGGCGGCCAGCCGGGCGACGGTGCTGATCACCGGTGAAAGCGGGACCGGCAAGGAACTTGTGGCCAAGACGATCCACGCCACCAGCCCCCGCGCGGACAAGCCCTTTGTTCCGGTCAATACGGGTTCGATGCCCGTGGACCTGCTCGAGAGCACGTTGTTTGGGCATGTGAAAGGGGCTTTTACTTCGGCGATTGCTACCAAGAGAGGGCTGTTTGAGGTCGCCGACCAGGGCACCATCTTCTTTGACGAAATCGGGACGATTGGCGTGGAAACCCAGGCCAAGCTGCTGCGGGTGATCCAGGAACGCGAATTCATGCGGCTGGGCGGAACCGAAAACATCAAAGTGGATGTCCGGATCCTGGCGGCCACCAACTCCGACCTGAAGCAGATGGTCCAAGCCAACAAGTTCCGTGAAGACCTTTACTACCGGCTAAATGTGATCACCGTAAACCTGCCTCCGCTTCGCGACCGAAAAGAGGATATTCCGCTGCTGGCGGACCATTTTCTGGCAAAGTATTGCAGCGAAAACGGGCGCGAGGGCCTGAAATTTTCTCCGGAAGCCATGAAGCTCCTGATGGATCATGATTGGCCGGGCAACGTGCGCGAACTGGAAAACGCCGTCGAACGCGCTGTGGTGCTTGCCGCCGGATCCCTGATTGGGCCGGATACGTTGCCTGAACAGGTGCACGAAGACCGCCGGGAGGGAGTTCCGGCTTTCCCCGTAGAGCAGGTTGACGGGCTTTCGCTGGTGGAAGTTGTTGAAGACTTCGAAAGAAGAGTCATCCTGGACATGCTCGCTCGAACCAACTGGAGCCAGACCGAAGCAGCCGACCGCTTCAAAATTCCTCTGTCC
>JAJYJL010000299.1:5511-8128 GCA_021789565.1 Acidobacteriota bacterium | reverse complement strand
TACGAAATTCGGGAACCCGCTGTCGTGTGGCAGGAGCCGCGCTGGTACGCCGCGTACACCTGCGCGAACCACGAAAAGCAGGTGGCGTCGCAGCTCGGCGACCGCCGCGTCGAGCATTTCCTTCCGCTCTACGAAACGGTGCATCGCTGGAAAGACCGCCGGGTTCGCCTGCAACTGCCGCTTTTCCCGGGCTACGTGTTCGTGCATTTGCCGCTGCGCGATCGTTTGCAGGTCCTCGAGGTCCGTAGCGTCGTGCGCCTGGTCGGCTTCGGCGGCGGCCTGCCCGCGGCGCTGCCGGAGCAGGAAATCGAGACGCTGCGCGATGGCCTTTCCGGCGACCTTCGCGCGCAGCCGCACCCCTACCTCACTATTGGCCGCCGCGTGCGCATCAAGAATGGCCCGCTCGCCGGCATGGAAGGCATCCTGCGGCGCAGAAAGGGCAATTACCGCGTGGTCCTTTCCGTAGACCTGATCCAGCAGTCCATCGCCGTGGAAGCCGATGCCGCTGCGCTCCTTCCACTTTCAGTCGTCAACTGAGGCCCAAGCCACAAGCAGGCACTGAGCATGGCCACAACGGTTCGCTCAACTGATGTGCTGCCGCCAAGTGCGGCGGCTGCACCCCCGCATCTCGGACCGACGGCGGCTCCCGAAGGCAAAGCTTCCCGACCCGCGAGGTGGGCTTGGCCTAACATCGCGCCTTTGGCAGCCGACCTGCTTCTCGTCGCCCTGAGCGGGCTTGTGGTTATCTATCTACGATTCCAGGCTCAGTGGAACCTACGTGACGGCGGCCTCTTGTGGCACGACCTCGGTTTTCTTGCCCTCTACGCCGTGCTCATTGCCATCTTCTGCGGCAGCCAGGGTCTTTACTCCACCATGCGCCGTGGCGGCGCTCTCGACGATGGCTTTTCGGTCCTTAAAGCCATTTTCTACGCCACGCTCTTTCTGACCGCCTTCATCTACCTGTCAGGCGACAAATCCATCTCGCGGCTTGTGGTGGGATTCACGGGTTTGCTGAGCGCCGTAACGCTGCCGGCCTGGCGGCTTTGGAAGCGGGAGATTGTCAGGCAGCAAGTCAGCACCGGCCAGGAGGGTCGCAACGTCCTGATCGTCGGCGCCGGAAACACAGGGCAGGCCCTGGCCCGTCATTTGGATGAGCACAAGCACCTCGGCTACGTGGTGAAGGGCTTTCTGGATGGCGATGGAAACGGCTTGGCGCGGGTCCTCGGAAAAGTCGAGGATCTCCACCGCCTGGCTTTGGTCAATTTCGTCGACGAAGTGTTTGTGACGGTGCCTTCAGAGAAAGAGACCGTCGCGCAAGTCATGATCGAGGCACGCCGGCATCATTTTGACGTCGCGGTTGTGCCTGAGCTGTTCGACGGAGTGGGCTGGCGGGTACCGATCCGCTACGTCGGCGATTTCCCAGTCATGGAGTTACTCCGGGAGCCGATTCCGGCATTCGGTTTGTTCCTCAAGCGAATGATTGACGTCTCGGGAGCCATGCTGGGGCTCGGGCTACTCTCGCCTGTGCTTGCTCTCACGGCAACGGTCATTAAGCTGGAGTCTCGTGGGCCCATACTCTACCGCTCGGCGCGGGTGGGGAAAAAGCATCGCAAATTCACTTGTTACAAGCTGCGTACCATGGTCGCCGATGCTGAAAGGCTCAAAGAAAATCTGCTGCACCTGAACGAGCGCAAGGGTCCGCTCTTCAAAATCCACAACGATCCCCGGGTAACCCGCGTCGGCAGGTTCTTGAGAAGATACAGCCTCGACGAACTGCCCCAGCTTTGGAACGTCCTGCGTGGCCAAATGAGCTTGGTCGGGCCGCGCCCGCCCACGCCGGATGAAGTGCAGCAGTACTCGCCGGAGGAGCTGCGCCGACTCGATGTCAAGCCTGGCATCACGGGCCTTTGGCAAACCTCGGCGCGCAGAGACCCCGAATTCAATCGAGCCCTCGCGCTCGATCTCGAGTACATCGAGAACTGGAGTCTCCGCCTGGACACGAAAATCCTCTTCAAGACCTCTTTCGAAGTGCTCAGAGGTTCCGGCTCATGAATCCGAGCCAGCTTGGCAAGAGAACTGATGGGCCAAGAAGCTATTCATTGGACTTGATTCTAGGCGTGGGGATGACTGGGCTGTGCGCCCCTCCCTCGGAGGCATGTGCCCATAAGCCTCCTCCCCTTCTTTTGGCACGCTCCGCCTCTCGATCCGGGGTACATCGAAACCTTGAATCTCTGGCGCGATTTGAAAATCGTGCCTTTCACCGTCGCCGCTCTCGTCCAATCCGCCGGCGGCTCACCGTGCACTCCGCCAATCCCGAATCCGTTCGTAAGGGCACGACTTCAACCGTGATTGTCTCGTCGAAACCTTGCGTAGGCAGCCCGACACCGGACAGCACTCTCCCGCGGTTTCAACCGCTGAGGCCACCTACCACTAGCCAGATGCTCTTCGTGGATCTTATCCAGCGTTCGATCGCGGTAGAGGCGGACGCGGGGGACCTAGTTACGGTTCCGATGAGGAGCGAACAGTGAAAGCCGGAGGGCTCCCTCATCAGGCGCCGAGATGTGACAAACGGGCCGCCCTCGCGGGGCTTCGGCCTACAAGCAAACCGTGCGGAGCC
>JAJYJL010000299.1:0-5501 GCA_021789565.1 Acidobacteriota bacterium | reverse complement strand
CGGTTGAGAGTGGGATGCGCAATAGTTGGTGAGTGTACAGAAACAAGATGCGGTGGCGGGGAGTGGCGCTGCGAATGCGGGAGGGGCGTCCGCTGCGGACGAGGTGGGTGTCTCGAGCTTCGGGGGTACAGGCTACCACTCCGGGTCCCTCGTCAGCAGGATTTGCGCAGGTTCTTTCGGCGGGCATTTGACGCTCACCCTCGGGACGAACGTCTTTATGGCTTGTGTAGGGCTTGCAACCGGGATTCTGGCGGCGCGGTTATTGGGGCCGCGGGGCAGAGGTGAGCTTGCCGCAATTCAAACATGGCCGACGAGCATCGCTTATCTGGCGATGCTCGGATTGGCTGACGCCACGGTGTACTTCAGTGCTCGTGAGCCCCACAGGTCGGGGCGCTATCTCTCGTCGGCTGCGACACTAGCGTTGTTGTCGGGACTCCCCATTGGGGCGGCGGCGTGCTTTTTGATGCCCCATTTGCTTGCCGCGCAGGCACCTGTCGTAATCGAGGCGGCAAGGTGGTATCTGCTAATGATCCCGCTCGCGGCCGTGGAGGTGATGCCTCTCAATGCCCTGCGCGGCAGAAGAAATTTGGTGGTCTGGAACGCCCTACGCGCTACGCCAAACGTCGGATGGCTGGTAGTTCTCGTCGCCGCCCCTGCCTTGGGAAAGGCCACCCCCGAGTGGTTGGCAGGAGCCTTTCTCGCAATGCTGGGTCTCCTGTTGTTCCCCGTGCTGCTTGTGACCCGTCGGCACGTGCCAGGGCCCTTCGCTCCCGACCGGCGCCTCTGGAGGCCTATGCTTGGCTATGGCCTCCCCTCCGCGGGGGCGTCCGTTCCTCAGCTTTTCAATTTACGCTTGGACCAGATGTTGATGGCTGCGCTGCTGGCGCCGCGTCTGTTAGGGCTTTACGTGGTTGCTGTTGCGTGGAGCGGAGCCGCTGCACCGGCGACGAGCGCAATCGGGGCAGTGATCTTCCCCCACGTTGCTTCAAAATGTTCGCCTTCCTTACAGGCTGAAACCCTGGGACGGGCGACTAGGCTCGGCAGCGTTGTAGCTGCGGGTTTGTGCGGAATCCTGCTAGTTCTGACACCGCTGGCCGTGCCCCTTTTATTCGGAGCACGCTTTGCGGCCGCGATTCCGGCAGCCCTGGTTCTTGTGGTCGCTGGAGCTGTTCTGGGCCTCATTTCAATCCTGGAGGAGGGCTCCCGGGGCCTCGGCGACACCAAAGCAATTTTGTGGAGTGAACTCGGTGGACTAGCCGTGACCGCGGTCGCCCTGGTGTTGCTGCTGCACCCCCTCGGAATCATGGGTGCGGCGATCGCTTCGCTCCTAGCTTACGGCGCGATCGCGGTCTCTCTGGTAGTACACATCCGGTACAGGACTGGGTACCCTGCAACAAGCCTCCTATTGCCCCATGCCGAAGACTTCGCGTTGGCGCGTCGCAGAATCCTCGCGATCATGAGGGGGTAGGCCGCGTTCGAGCTCGCTTCCTTCTTTCCGCGCCCGTGCGGCACCCCACTCCTGTTTCGAGCGGTGGCGGGCCGCTTCGAGGTCGATAGGACGATCCACCTCTGTGGCAGAAGGGAAGTTGCTGCCGCGTCCGGTCCGGTGATTCGTGAAGCACGTGGCCTGGGACATCCCGCTTGTCGGGCGCGGCGGACCGTTTCCACAGGAGAGCGGTGTGGCGACTCTGCAGGCGCCGGGGGAGAGCCGTCACTAGATCAGCCCAGGGTAAGAACGCTGCCGTGCCTGCGCTGTAGCAGGTCCGTTGGCAAAGCATGATGGTTTTATCGCGAAGTGCATGAGACATGGGATTGGCAGAGTGCACACAGCGTGAGAATTAGACGGCGAGCGCATCGGAGTTCGACGCACTGCACGTCCGGACAACAAGCATTACGTAGCCTTCCAGGCGAGCGGAGTGCGCGCAATTGTCATCGGGACACGCGGGACGTGATGGTGCGCGCGATCGGCTGGATGTCGACGGTATTGCACGGTGACCCCTGCGTGCTCGATAGGTGGCGCTGGCTCAGGCGCCGCCTGTCTCCAGGTGATATGCGAACGCTCGACGCCGGCTGCGGGTCTGGGGCCTTCTCTCTTTACGCGGCGCGTATAGGCAATGTGTCGGTGGGAATCTCCTTCAATGAAAGGCAGGTCAGGACTGCCCGACGGAGAGCAACCTTGCTGCACTTACCGACAGCGCAATTTATACACGCGGACCTTCGAGAACTGGACGCACTCGCATTGCCCATATTCGACCAGATTATTTGCACAGAAACGATTGAGCACATCAGGAACGATAAAAAACTCCTTCACGATATCGGGGCGTTATTAAGGCCGGGCGGGAAGCTCCTTCTCACGACCCCGTTTAAGTTTTATAAGCCGCTCTTCGGCGACAGGGTTTCGGAGCAGGAGGACGGTGGCCACGTCAGAGTCGGGTACACCCATCAGGAATTGCGGGCACTGCTCGACGAGTGTGGCTTGGACATCGAGTCCGAGGAATACGTATCCGGGCTCGTTTCGCAACAATTGACGAATGTGATGCGGATCCTTGGAAAGCTCGACTGGAAAATGGGATGGGCCGTCACGTTCCCGCTTAGGGCACTGCAGGTGCTAGATAGGCCGCTAACATTCCTCCTTCGATATCCGTGCCTCTCGGTGGCTGTTGTGGGCGTCAAGCGACCCACGGGGGGCACCGGCCGAGGTGTGCCCGGTCGACAATGACTGATTCGCAGGCCAGAAAGCCCCCTGTTCACGTGGCGATGCTCGGCGCGAGAATGCACTACGCCGTGCCGCTGTTGTTTGCTAGGGCTGGCCAGCTCGGCACCTTCTATACGGACATTTATTTGGGCAACAAACCTGTGCTTTGTCGGCTGTTGGTCGCAGCTTCTAGTGTTTCGGACCGTCCGTCCTTCCAGCGCCTCCTGGGGAAGGCTTGCCTCGGAATTCCGAGAGAGAAGGTTGTTTCCTTCGACGGTATGGGTGTCCGCACGCGGTGGCTTCTGCGCAGAGCCCGAACGACGGCGGACGTGGATAGGGTCCACGCGTCTACGAACCGGGAGTTCTGCGAGAGGGTTGTGGCGAGGGGGCTTCGTGGTGCCGGGGCTATCTATGGGTTCAACGGGGCCTCACTGGAAATTTTCCGGGCGGCCCGTCAGAACGGGGCCTTCTGTTTCTTAGAACAAACCATCGCCCCGAAGAGGGTTGAGAACCAGCTGTTAAAGGAAGAGGGTGAACGCTGGTCAGGGTGGGAGCCCGGCCTGGGGTTCGCAGCGGACAATGGCCCATTGGACGCCCGTGAGGAGGCGGAGTGGAAGCTTGCCAACTGCCTCCTGTGTCCGTCAGATTTCGTGGCGCGAGGCCTCCAGGAGTGCGGCGTGAGCCCCTCCAAGACGGTGACGGTGCCATACGGGGTTGAGGTGCCGTCGACCAACGGTGCGCGCGACCGCACCCGGGACGGGCCGGTGAGGGTGCTCTTCGCCGGCCAGGTCTGCCTACGGAAGGGTGTCCCGTATCTTTTGAGGGCGCTATCCATGCTGGGGTCGAGCCGGATCCAGTGCCGCCTTGTGGGAGAGCTTGTGCTGGACCGCCGGAGGCTCGCCGAGTTTGGTCGATGGGTTGAGATTGTCGGCCCGGCCCCACGCTCACGCATGCCAGAGTTCTTCCGCTGGGCTGACGTTCTGGTGTTCCCCTCGCTTTGCGAGGGCTCGGCGACTGTGACGTACGAAGCCATTGCGAGTGGCGTCCCGGTCATCACGACGGACAACGCGGGCTCGGTGGTTCGCGACGGAGTAGAGGGTTTTATCGTTCCTATTCGGGATGCGGGGGCCGTCGCTCGTCGTCTAGAGCAGTTGGCGACAGATCGCAGCCTCCTTGCAGACATGTCGCAGGCAGCGTTGCAGCGTAGCCGGGAGTTCACGCTGGAGCGCTACGGCGGACGGCTCCTGCAGGTCATTGGTCCCTATCTGTCCCCACAACTTTCGGCTGCCGGGAGAACCTCGCCATCACAGTATTCCTAGCTTTGATCGCGATGACGGCGTGGGTGTCCGTTGCCGCCCTAGTTGTGGCCTACAAGACGAGCCGGGACGTCTTTCACCCCCTCATTCTTGCCGTCCCAATGATTCTGGCGATGTATGTCTTTCTGCCGCTGAAGCTCCTGGTCGGGGGAAGCCTGACAAGCTACCTGTCGATTGAAGAGCTCCAGTACATTCAGGTAATCAACCTTCTAGGCATAACCGCCTTTTGCTTCGGATGCCTGAAGGGTGGCTGGGGCGGTGGGCGCGGGCGGTCGCAGGGACCTGCCCCGCTCGCGCGAAACGCGCTCTGGGCATCGCTGATCTTGGGTGGGATTGGCGTGCTAGGTTATCTGATCATGATCTCCAATGCGGGGGGGTTCGTGGCCGCATATGGAAGACCCCACGGGGGAGGGGTGTCACCCTACGGGTACATACGGGATTCGGTGAATCTGTGTATTCCGGCGTGTGTACTCATTATGACTTCGGCGCGAGGTAGGAAGCTTTCCCAGCTGGAGCGGGCTGCCTGTGGCCTATTTGCGGCTCCTTTTCTTATCCAGGGAGTGCTGTCGACGAGCAGGGGATCTTTCTTCGTGGTGGTGACCGCATTAGCGGTTAGTTGGTACTGGAAGCGCCGCCGTCGGCCGCGAATGTCGCTTCTCTATGCCGCTGGTCTGGTGATGGGGGCTCTGGTGCTCTTTCTTGCGTCGAATCGCTCCAGCATACACCTCGGGTCTAATTGGGACGTCGACAGGTCTCCGTTCGCGTTGCTTAAGGCCGGGTCGGGGGGCATCTCGGGGGATGAGTATATCTACGGGGCCGGTTCCATCATTGATGCCTCCGCGGAGGATCGCTACTTCTGGGGCCGTCGCTATTTCGCCGCATTTTTCATCAATCCCATTCCACGTCAAATCTGGCCGGACAAGTACGAAGCGGCGGGCATCCCGCAGATTGAAAGGAACTTTGGGACAGAGGGCAAGAACTTCCGTTGGGTCTTGGGATGGGAGGGAGGCAGCGGCTCCGCGACGGGGATGGTTGCCGACATGTGGCTGGAATTCTGGTGGTTCTCGCTCCTCGCGCTAGGGTTTATTGGCTGGGCGTATGGGCGGTGGTGGTGGGCTGCGCGGTGGAAGGGGGGATTTTACCAGATAGCGTACGTTGTTGCCGTTTCCCTGCTGGTATATCTGATTTTTCAGGACCTTGACGCGATGCTGTTCGTATTCATGGAAATGGTCATCCCGGCGTGGGCGCTGTGGCGGCTCGGGAGGGTGCAGGTTTGCGAGGGCGTGGCCGATCCCGGCGGGGCGGTGTCTCATTTGCGAGCCGGGCCTGGGCTCGCGGGCGGGTCGTGAGGACCGCTTTCGATCGATTCCCGGACATTGGTTTGGCGAAGGGCACGCGCATGCAATGTCCCACGAAAAACGGGCTGGCCGTGCTTACGAATAGCCCCGCCCCTTACCGGATACCGGTGTTCAATTGGCTCGCGCGGTCGG
>JAJYJL010000298.1 GCA_021789565.1 Acidobacteriota bacterium | reverse complement strand
CGATTCCCCTGCCGGCAAGTACCGTCGTCCGCATTATTCCAGACTATTACACAAAGACCTTGGGCCTTCCTTATTACAGTCCCTTTGACGACTCCCATTTCCGCCAAGCGCCGGTGATTTGGAATAGTTGGGATAACTACTACGATGAAGTCACAGAGAAAGACATAGTTGAGAATGCGAACTGGATTGCAGAAAACCTCAAGGATTATGGATTTCAGTATGTCGTCCTCGACGACGGCTATGACCATGGGGAAAATGGAGTCCATTATTGGATTAAGAACTGGAACAAGCAGAAGTTTCCGCATGGGCCGGCGTGGCTGGCGAACTATATCAGATCTAAAGGCCTGCGTGCCGGTCTGTGGCTAGTTCCGAACTCCTATGCAGGCGCAGTCAGCCAGCATCCCGGCTGGTACTTGCATTACAAGAACGGGAAGAAAGTGCTCGATTACAACACACCCGCGCTTGATTCCTCCAATCCGCAAGTGCTGGACTTCCTCGAGCATGAGTTCAACATTCTGGACAAGTGGGGTTTCGACTATTACAAATTTGACGGGGAATACTCAATTCCCGAGTACGTTCCCAATATTGACAAGGCCAAACTATACAACCGATCCATCAATCCGCTCGTTGCCTATCGGAGACGGCTTGCAATCATCCGAAAGACGCTCGGCCCTGGCCGGTTCATCGAAGGGTGCCCGGCGGGGACGCCGCTGAATGGTATCGGATACTTTGATTCCTACTTCAACGGGGACGACATGTACCCTAGTTGGCAGGGGAGTTACGCCCTTTTCAGTTCGATCAACGACAACGGCTTCCTGAACCATATCGTCGCCTATGTGATGCCGGGAGAAGGGATCGAAGTAGGTCCCCGTATGACCGTGAAGGAAGCAGCGCAGAAAAGGGTTCCGTCCGTCATCGCGGTAGCCCGCACCCGTGAAGATCCCTTAAAAGGATTCGGAACAACCGCCGCGGAAGCCCGCACTTTGGTTACTTTCCTGGCTCTGACCGGCGTTGCCTATGCAGTCTCCAGCGTGATGCCTGAGTTGCCGCCAGAGAGGGTCCGATTGCTGAAAATGACGTTGCCCACATTGCCAATATATCCTATTGATTTATTCAGCCGGGGCAGCAACATGCGATGGGACCTTTTTAAACACACAACGCTCGATGAATACGTCCATAATTATCCCAGGATTCTGGACCTGAAGGTGAATGCCAAGTCGGGCGTCTATGACGTCGTTGGCATGACTAACTGGGGGAGCAAAATCTCTACAAGGGAACTCTCTTTCGGGGATCAGTTGGGAGTTGACCCTGCATCGTCCTACATCGCGTTCGATTTCTGGAACCAGAAGCTTTACGGAGTCTTTGATAATCACCTGGCAGCCACGATCAAACCACACGATACCCGTGTGTTTTTGATTCAACCAGACTTACACCGGCCCGAATTGATTGGGACTTCCCGGCACATTACTGGAGCATATTCGATCACTTCTTTGAATTGGGATGGACTGCGAAATATACTTTCCGGATCTTCCCGATCCGTTCCGGGTGAGAATTACACGCTTTGGATTTACGTTCCAGATGGAACGGAGCCCCTTCAGGCACTGGCGGCGGTCGAGGGCGGTCCCAAGATCCCGGCGCACTATGAATTGCTCCGAAATACATTAAAAGTCAGTTTTCCGGGACGAAAAGGAACAGTGAACTGGGAAATCAGATTTCGCGTGCACGCGGCAAAATGAAAGCGTACGATTTTGAGCAACCTCGGTAAACTTCTCAGGAGATTAGATACCTATGTCATCCCGCCCGGAACCCTTGGAGAACCGTGTCGACGTCCTTACGGTATCAGACATGTGCGTAGATTTAGTATTGAGTGGCAATGTCCGGCCGCAGTTCCATCAGGTGGAGCAACTGATCAAAGAGTACGAACTGGAACTCGGCGGGTCCGCCAACATTTTTGCAACTCAATTCGCCAAGTTGGGAGGCAGTGCAGGAGTCATCGGATGGATCGGCGAGGATCTTTTCGGAGATTATGCTCTTCAAAGATTGCGGACCGTGGGAGTGGATATATCGCGGGTCAACCGGCGTGGAAACCTCAAGACGGGATTGGGGGTTGCCCTATGTGAACCCAATGACCGGGCCATCCTGACGTACTTAGGAACCATTGACGCCGTGCAGCCCCATGACCTTCCTGAAACGACGCTAGACTCTTGTGGACACTGGCACATCACAAGCTTCTTCCTGCTACAGTCGCTTACGAATTTCTGGTTTGAGTGGGTCAGAAGTTGCCGATCGAGGGGAGTGACGGTCTCTTTGGACCCTAACTGGGACCCGAGCAACCGCTGGCAGGGTTTGAAAGAGTTGCTGCCGTTTGTTGACGTTTTCCTCCCTAATGAGGCCGAGGCAACGGCTGTATCTGGTTGTTCTGACGTGTGGCGGGCTGGAATTGAGCTAGCGAAGTATGGTCCGCTGGTGGTTGTTAAGTGCGGGCCTAAAGGTGCAATCGCCTTCAAGGGTAGGGATGTGCTTCAGGCCGATTCCGGTTGCGAGAGGCCTGCTCCCCCAACGGTTGCTGATAGTGTAGGCGCCGGAGACAATTTTGACGCCGGTTTCATCCGTGCCTGGTTATTGGGACAAGACGTCAAGGCCTGTCTCGCGCTGGCAAATCGCTGCGCTGTCGCAAGCTTGAGCCAGTACGGAGGAATTAAGGGACAGCTCCACGAGACAATCGGAGGTTAAACGGGTTCATCATGCTGCGCGGTTGTTGTCGCATATGCGGATTAGCGCGACGCGCCCCCCATGGTCTTTTGAGAAACAAACCTGCAGGAAGGGACGGATTGGCTCCCATTATGGTGAAGGTTTTCTTGCTTAACCTCATTTGTGTGCCATGGGGCGGAGGGTGTCGGTGGACGGGGGATCGAGGGCGAAATACAGTTACAACTCTCTGGGCCGCGGGGGGAGCGCTACTTGCCGAGCAGCTCGTATAGGTCCCATTACCCGTTCGGCCCGAGTGTCGAGGAATTGGGCATCTACAGCTCTGGCGAGGCAACCTGGTTCGGCCAGAACGTTCCTATACGAAGACACACCCTGATTCAGTACGGCTCGATCATGCTCTTTCAGCACACCAACAACCTGGGGACAGCGATGGCGGTAACCGATCACACCGGAGCGGAACTTCAGGATGAGCTCTTCCACCCGTGGGTGCAGGGTTGAAATTGGGCATGGCTCGCGAATGTCAGGCACTTTGCCAGCATGCAGCAACTTCAGGATGCAAGGCTTTATCCCACGCCGTTCCGGGATTATACGCGCAGCCTGGGCCGGTGGATAAGACCTGACCCTGAGCCCTCTCCAGTCGAGCTTGCGAATGCAGGGTGCCCGTTTCGACGGGGCCTCAAATTCTCCTCGGTTTGGGAGAAGATTGGGAGGGGCCCATTTACCCAACAGGCTCGCGGCACAGTACCGGGCCTCAGCGCAGGTCGGCCTTCCCGCCAGAACAAGCCCTTCATCTGAGGGATTCTTGACACTAGGAAGTCAAGCTACGAGCGCATCAGAGTACTGCAGGTGTACATATCGTTACGGAGAACCGGCTATGGGTTACGCCCTTTAAAAGTGCCAACGCGCCCCAATGCCTGTCTCATCACGCCAGACTGAAGGCAGACATCCTGAGCGAGAAGCACGCCGTTTAAGGCCGGACTCAAGGGTACAGCTTAGCTATTAATGTAATCGTGGACAACCTTACCTAAATTGTCCACTACGTTGTTGACCCAGGCCGTGTCCACCTGGTATGACCTTACCCAAACCTCGGGCTGGTTCCACAGTCCCCGGAGCCGTTGCCAGTACACGTCGCGGCTGGCATCGTCCTGGCCCGTGGAAATTGTAAAATCTTCCGGGGGGTTGCTGGGAAGTAACTGCCCGTATGAATACCTTTCTGCTACGGAGCCGGCTGCCACGTTCCAATAGGACCGTGCAACGTTTTCCTGATATCCGGACCTTACCGCGCGGCGGGTCGCCTTGCCTTTCAGAAAATAAGGAGGCGGTTCACTTTGCAGGCGCATCACTGGATGGACCGACTCATAAAGGAATATTCCAACTAGCGCCAGTAAAACAAACAGACCTAAAGAACCCTGACGCTCAGGTTGCGGCCGGATACTCTCTGTCCCGTAAAGATCATTAATAACAGAATAGGTGTAACGCATGGAATTTGCCTCCGAGGGTCTCCTGCGGGGGTTACCTGGACTTATCCGAGGCCGTCCCGCATCCACTTGGGCTTTTCGACGCCACAAACTCGAAACACTTGCAAAGAGGCAATCGTTCCCTCCCTCTTCCCAAGGGCGGTGTATATTCTTTCAGCAACAGTACTAGCAAGTAAAGTTCCAACCTTAAATAATTGAAAACAAAGGCAAAGATTGGAGACTCCTATGCAAAAAATACCTGCTGTGGGGAAATCTGACCTACTGCCGCCCGCAACCTGCTGTCATGGAGGCCTGGCAGCGCAGCCCAGAGTTGCGGTCCAGCGCGCCAACGGGACCACCTGCCGTGCATTGCCATTTCCTCAACAGTGTCAGTGCAATTTATAAGCGTGGGTTCTCATTGTTTCTTAGTATATTGGGCCTTGGCACACCAGACAGAAGGTCATGCAATCAAGGCTGCGTGACCGGTTTGCCCTCAGCCTGGCGGGAAGCTCGGGCCCTAGTTTTAAATGTTGTATCAGGAGATTGGATGACCAAACCATCTGGAGTGAAAGCAAAAGCGCCGTCCTCGAAGCCGCAGTACGATTTGTTGCTGAAGGGAGGCCATATCATTGACCCGGCTAATCATCTTGACCGAAAAATGGATGTGGCCATTACGGGCGGAAGAATTGCCGCGGTCGAGCCGGACATCGCGCCCGCTCGCGCCCGAAAAATTGTGTGGGTCACTGGACTTCTCGTAACGCCGGGGCTGGTAGACATCCACGTCCATATCGGCTATGGCGGCGTGCCGGACGACTGGTATTCGTCGAGTGGCCGGTTTCATACACCGCCGTTCGGGGTGCCTGCCGACCTGATGCTGACCTCCGGGGTGACGACGGTGGTGGACACCGGGAGCGCCGGCGCCGAGACTTTCCTCCGCCAAAAGCAGATGGTGATGGACCGGTCCAGTATTCGCGTGCTGGCTTTTCTAAACATTGTGGCCAACGGAATGAACGGCGGCCTGGAGCAGACGGTCGATCAGATGGACCCGCAGTTGTGTGCAGAAACAATTGAGAAACACAGGGACGTGATCGTGGGAGTTAAGACTGCCCATTACTGGACCGACAAACCGTGGGATTCGGGGCACCGGCCCTGGGCGGCGCTGGACAGGGCGCTTGAATGCGGTCGGCTGTCGAAGGTCCCGATGATGGTGGATTTCTGGCCGAGGCCACCGCAGCGTTCCTATGCCGAGCTGATTTTGAAAAAAATGCGGCCGGGCGACATCCACACCCATATCTTTGCGCAGCAATTTCCAATTATCCTGCCGAACGGCCGCGTCAACCCCATTCTGTGGAAGGCTCGCGAGCGGGGAGTGATTTTTGACGTGGGCCATGGCGCGGGGAGCTTCTGGTTCCGGAACGCGGTGCCGGCAGTGGAGCAGGGCTTCGCGCCGGATTCGATTTCGACGGATTTGCACTCAAGGGGTATGATTGGGCCTGCCCAGAACATGACAAATGTGATGTCAAAGTTTCTGGCCATGGGGATGCCGCTGCAGGATCTGATTCGGCGCTCGACTCTGAACCCGGCGCGTGAGATCAACCGGCCTGACCTGGGTACGCTTTCGGTGGGGCGGGAAGCGGATATTGCCGTGCTTGAGAAACTCGAAGGGGAGTATAGCTACACGGACAACGGCAACGCGCGGATGGATGGCAAGGTGAAGTTGATCGCGCGGATGACGGTGCGGGCTGGGAAGATTCTATTTGATCCTTCGGGATTGAGCATGGTGGATTGGAGGAAGGCGCGCAAGCAATATTTCACACCACCCAGGCTTGGTTCGAGTATGCCGTCCACAGCCGACGATTATCCACGCAGGTAGAAGGGCAGTGAGATGGCTCGCCGATTGTGTGAATTCGGTTTTCCGGTGCGATACAGAGGGAGGAGTGACAGCCATGATTTCATGTCATCGGCTTAGGCAAACGGCCTTAATTGTGTGGGTCGCGGCATTGTTATGCAGCCCGAATGGATTTGCATTGCGCGCGGGTGCGGCTAAGACTTCGATAACCCCCGATGTCCATGCCGCGAATGTCTTCATGGCCGGCTTTGGGTCCAATCGTGTGGCAACCGGCATTCACGACAATCTCTATGCGCGCTGCCTTGCGATTGAGGCCGGCGGGAAGACGCTAGTCGTGTGCGCGGCGGACTTGATTGGTCTTTTTCAACCGGATGTGCTGAAGGTGCGCTCAAAAGTTGAGGCCCAATTGCCGAACGTAACGCAGGTGATTGTGGCATCCACGCACGATCACGAAGGGCCCGACACGCTGGGTTTGTGGGGGCCGGCGCCCCTCAAAACGGGTGTGGATGTGAAGTATCTCAATTCGGTCGTCAACCGCCTTGCGGACACGGCCGTCCGCGCCGTCAAAGGCATGCAGGACGCCCGCGTGACTTTTGCCCGAGATGATTCGCCACTGCTGGGATTGTTGCAGGATGACAGCCGGCCACCCTACGTGAAAGACCCATATCTGTTTGCCATGCGCTTCGTTTCTGTTCCAGCCGGCGACCCATCGCAACGCTGGTCAACTGGAGCGACCATCCTGAAACGCTGGACAGCAAAAACACACTGATCACTGCGGACTATCCACATTGGCTTTGCCACTACGTCGAAGAGCATGAAGGCGGCACGGCGGTTTTCATGAATGGCTCGATTGGCGGGTTGCTCTCAACGCTTGGGAACCAGGTATCGCTACTCGACCCGCAGACCGGCCATGTGGCGAAAGACGGAACTTGGGAGAAGGCGAAACTGGCGGGAGATACTATCGGGAAGATTGCAGTTCGCGCCCTGCGCCGGGACGGACAGAGCGTTGATGTGGATCAGATGGTGATCAGGAAGTCTGTGATTGACATTCCCTTGAGTAACGAGCTGTTTCGTCTCGACGAAGGTATGGGAGTATTTGGTTCTTCGAGGCCTGTCTATACGCATGGCAAGCTGGACAATCGTGTGGAGACGAAACCTATTTCATTCCTGACACAGTTGATCGGAAGTTTCACGGGAGGGAACCCGGCTGAAGCGGCAGAGATTGAGAAGCAACTTGGCGGACTCAATGCCGTGAAGTATGCCATGGGGCAGGACCTGCGGTCGGAAGTTGACTACATCCAGTTCCTCGACAAGGGCCGGGTAGTTGCAGAAATTGCTACGGTGCCAGGAGAGATTTACCCAGAACTGGTTAATGGCGGGATCACTCGTTATCCTGGCGCGGACTTCCCAGACGCCCGGTTTGACCCGACTCTCCGGGCTCATCTGAAAACGCGGTATCAATTCATCTTTGGGCTGGCCAATGATGAGATTGGCTACATCATTCCCCGAGCGGAATGGGACAACGCGCCGCCCTGGCTACAGGACAGGCCCCATCGCTGGTACGGAGAAATTAACTCCGTCGGACCGGACGCCGCGGGAGTTGTGACCAACGCGCTCGTGAAATTGATTGAGGAGAAGTAGGGTCGCAAATCCCGCACGGCGCGGTTCAGATTCAGACCTGAACTCCGCCTGCACACGTATAGGTGCTGGCGAAACTCATGTCGTGCTGTCGCTGAGGCGCTGAATGCGAGAGGCTTGCCAGCCCACACGCCTGCAGCGAGGAAAGAAATTCCTTCCACGGTGTGGCGGCAAGAGTTTTCGTGCTGGAATGGAGTAGGCACGGATGATCATGGCGGCCCTTTCGATCTGTTTTGAATCGTCCGATTCAACGGCGTTAAACGTATCAAAGCGCCCCAGAGCTGCAAAACTTTCTTTCCAGCGAATGCCGGGACACTCGCTCTTGATCTTTGAGGAAACCGCGCCAGCGAGCTTCTTGAAATCTCCGGGATCACGAAATGCCTCCGGAGAAAACCTGCTGAGGACGACGTAAGGCGCCATCACGCACCTCCTTGCGCAATTTTTGTTTTCAATGGATTTGATTTCGCGGCAGGTCA
>JAJYJL010000297.1 GCA_021789565.1 Acidobacteriota bacterium | reverse complement strand
GAAAGTACGCGCCGCGACCGTTATGACGCTGTGGATGTTTCCGTGCGGCGTCGATTCCGTAGGGGGCACGTTATTTACGCCTCCTACACGCACTCGAACTCACGGTCGAACGCGGTCCTCGATTTCAACCTGCTCAATCCTTATTTCAGCCCGCAGGGAGCCGGCCCGTTGCCATGGGACACGCCCAACCGCATTGTTTCCTGGGGAATTCTGCCTCTCGTCAGGCAGTTCGACCTTGCCTACACTCTGGACTGGCACCAGGGCTTCCCCTTCAGCGTCGTCAATGAGGACCAGGAGTTGGTGGGCCCGCCTGATCGACTGCGTTATCCCGCCTTTTTCTCGCTCAACATGGCGCTGGAGCGGCGCATTTCCCTTTTCGGTTTTCGCTGGCAACTTCGCGCCGGTTTTGACGACATCACCGACCGCCATAACCCATACGCCGTCGACAACAACATCGATTCACCCACCTTCTTAACCTACGGCAGCACCGGAGGCCGTTCGCTCACAGGACAGTTGCGCCTGTTGGGCAAAAATTAGCCTGCCGCAGAATAAGGAATGCCCCGAGCAAAGGTTTTCAAGGAGGGTCTTCCTCCCCACCTTTCCCGGCTCTTGACTGGAATGCATTCACAGGCCATCATGCCTACTCTGACCATGAAATACTTTCTCGGAATTGACGGCGGCGGCACTCACACCACAGCCTGGCTCGCCGATGGAAACCTCACCCCGCTTGCGCGCGTAAAGGCGGGGCCCTCCAACCCGGTAAAGGTGGGAGCCGCGAACTCCCAGCGCGAGCTGGCAAGCGTTTACCGCAAGGCCCTTGGTGCAGCCCGCATCCGGCCTGCAATACTCGACGGGGTTTGCGCAGGACTGGCCGGAGGCGACAGCGCTCCCATCCAGCAAAGCATGCTGCGCTGGATGCGCAAAGCCATTCCCGCCCGCGCGCATCTCATCACCACGGACGCAGCCATCACCCTGGCCGCAGCGCTTGGCGAATCACAGGGAATTATTGTCATTGCCGGGACAGGCTCCATTGCTTTCGGCCGCGACCGACAGGGCGGCATTCTGCGCGTAGGAGGCTGGGGCAATCAGTTTGACGACGCGGGCTCGGGTTTTGACATGGGACGAAAGGCCATCTTGGCGGCGCTCCGCGCACATGATGGCAGAGGAAAGGCAACCAGCCTCGCCCCGGCCATCTGCCGCGAGCTTCAAATCAGCGGGATTACGGAAGCAGTGCCCATGGCCTTGACTCCTCAAAAAATAGCCGGACTCTTTCCGCTCGTGAAACAACAGGCAAGCGAAGGAGATGCGGTCGCCCGCCGTCTGTGCCTTGAGGCCGCCGCCGATCTTGCTGAACTGGCGACCACCATCATGAGGCGCCTGCGCTGGAAGCGCCGCACGGTTCCAGTTGTGTGTTCCGGGGGCATTTTCCAATCGAGCACTCTGATACGTCGTGCGTTTACCCGGCGAATCCACGAATATGCTCCGCGCGCCCGCGTCACGCTTCTCAAACGTGAGCCTGTGGAAGGCGCCCTGCTCCTGGCGATGCAACGCACGAAGTCCACGGAGCGGCCATCACTTCCACGGGGTTGCTGAAAAACGCTCACAAACGTCATTCCGAGGGCCGACCCTCTTTGTCGGCCCGAGGAATCTGCTTTGTTTTAAGTCAATTGATCAAAAGCAGATCATTCGCTTCGACAGGATGACGTGGGACAGGGAGTTTTTGAGCAGCCTGCTAAACTCTGTATGGTGGCGGCGCGGCACCCGCGTCCTTTTTGAACCTGACCTTGACGGTCCCAATTTCATATGGGCCGACATGCACGCTGACTTCTCTTCCGTTTGCCTCAAGTGAAAGCGTCTTCTCTTCCTTCTCCATCAGATTGGCCTGCACGGCTCCGGTTGCAGCTTCCGGAAGCCGCAGCCGCACCTGCGAAGGGTTGCCCTCGAATTCATAGAACCGGAAAACTACCGAATCGTCATCTTCCGCCTTCTTGACGGCCGAGAGAATCACGTTCTTTGGCTCAATCTCCACAAACGAATGGGAGGCCGGCAGGGACCCGTTGTGCGGAACGGTTGTTACAGCGAGCAGGCGGTAGTTCAGTTCGTATCCACGCAACTCCGTCTCCGCATCCATCCAGTTGCCCGGGTGGGGATACATGGCGTAGGTCATTTGGTGGAAGCCCTGGTCGGCATGCGGGTCCGGATCAATGGGCGAGCGAAGCAGCGTCAGGCGGATAGTGCCCGGCTCAAACGTGTCGTAGCCATACTTTTCACGGTTCAACAGGCTGAAGCCGCGTCCATTTTCAGAGAGATCACCCCATTGCTGCGCGCAGACTTCAAATTCTGCTTCCTGGGCCAGCAGCGGATCATACTTCGGGTGCTTCTCACCGATTTCTGTTGCCTCAGTGAACGGCACCGGCGGTTTTCCGGGCACATGGGGGATCGCCGGCCGTTCCACCGTTCCGTAAGGGATCTGATAGGTCGCCGTGAGCGGTTTAATATCGAGCGGGAACGCGACCTTCAACATGACCTGCCGCTCGTGCCAATCCGCCTGCATTTTGACATCCACGCGCGGCACTTCCGGATACATGCAGATGTCCTGAACAAAGGAAGACTTCTGGAAGCGCTTCTTCACCCGCACTACGGCGCGAACCGGAGTGTTTTCCACCAGCTTCACTTCCTCGGCCTCAAGCAATTCGGTCTTGGTTTTCTCATAGTTCGCGTTGATGTTCCACGCGTTGTACTCCCTGGGCTTATCCACAAAAGTTTCCAGCAGATTCCCCTGCCCGCCCGGCCGCAGGATGTTCTTGCCGTCCTTCTTGTTGGCCAGACTGGTCACGCATCCCGTTTTCGGGTCAATCTCAACGCTGATAAATTCGTTCTCCATGCTCAGGCCGTTGGCCTTGAGCGTTGAAGCGGTCCTGGCCAGCCTGTCTGCAGCAACAACGTGGAACACGCGGTATCCAGTCGACGGCACGGATCTGGCCAGGAATCGCACCTTCACTGTGCTGGTCGAGTCATCTCGCGAGACCACAGCCGACGGAACAGCGTGCCCCTCCGGGTCGCGGACCTCTACATACTCTGTTCTCGCTGGAAATTGAACCTGAGCTTCAGCCACGTCCGTCCGCTGCCAGCTCAGGGGGTTGAAGACCACAACGGGTATGCCAGGTCCGCGGGTATCAATGCGCGCGGCGAGGGTCTTGGTCGCAGCTTCTAATATCGGCTCGGTAGCCAGCTTGACGAACTCCATGCTTTCCGCTTCGTCCACGTAGACGATGTGTATTCCCGAGCCCGCCATGAGGTCGTGGAACTGATTGAACAGTACTCGCCGCCAGCAGTCTTCAAACTGGTCCTGCGGATACTCACGCCCCCGCAGCATGGCGAGCGATGAAAATCTTTCTGCGTTGAGCAGCAACCGCTCCATCTGCCGCATGCGCTTCTTGCTGTCGGCCTGCGAGGTATAAGTTCCGCGATGGAACTGCAGATACATTTCGTTGTTCCAGACGGGAAGGTTAAGCGCGGAGAGATTCCTGTCTACCTCATCAAAAAATTCCTGGGCCGTGCTGAACTTAAAGTTCGGGAACGCTGCTTTCGGAGATTTCTGCCAGCGCACCGCCGCATCCAGCATCTGGCGGGTGGGGCCGCCTCCGTGGTCGCCTATGCCGTAAAGCAGCATCTGGGTGTGGAAGCCCGAACATAGTGCTGTGTCTTCGCCAATATACTGCGCGTCCTGCACGGGATTGATCCCGTTCACATAATCGTGCGGAAAATAAGTCAGCACCCGGCTGCCGTCCGGAGCTTCCCAGTGAAACAGCTTGTAGGGCATCGGCACCGTGTCATTCCAGCTCATCTTCTGGGTCACAAAATAGTCCACCCCCGACCGCTTGTAAATCTGGGGCAGTTGCCGGCTGTATCCAAACGAGTCCGGGTTCCATCCGATCCTGACATCCACGCCGAATTTCTGCTGGAAGTAACGTTTGCCTGTCAGAAGCTGCCGCACCAGAGACTCGCCGCAGGGCATATTGAGGTCGGGCTCGCACCACATACCGCCCACCATTTCCCAGCGGCCGTCTTTAACCCGCTTCTGGATTTCCTTGAAGAGGTCAGGATATTTGTTCTCCAGCCACAAAAAATCCTGCGCCGTGGACTGCGCGAAGATGAACCCCGGGTATTCGTCCATCAGCTCCACGGCGGTTCCAAAGGTGTCACGGACCACTTCCACCGTCTCGGTCCACGGCCACAGCCACGCCAGATCAATATGCGCATTCCCGACGGCCATGATGGTGAACTGCTTCATCCATTCGGCAAGCGGCTGCATTTTGTCATCGGCGGCTGCCATCGATCGGTCAAACGCCTTCTGGTCGCCCCGATCAAGCGCTGCAAAATCGAGGCCTTTAACCGCCGCGCTTAACTGCGCTTCGCGCTGCGACTGTCCATCCGGGAAGCCTTTCGACGCCGCCTGCACCGCCATAATCTGCTGGAGCATGGTGAGGGGATTGGGCTGGTCGGGCGCATAATCCACCTCCAGGCTCGCGCTATTGATCCTTGCATCGCCTTCGCCGGCGGGCGCATAGGCCGCAACCACAAATTTCTCACCTGCTTTGGCGTGTTCACTCAAGAGGATGGGCTGCTGGGTGCTGATATCTGTCATTTCCACCACGGAGCCGTTAAAGAACACCCTCACCCGCCCATGACCGTTGAAGCTCAACCGGAGTGCCAGCTTCACCCGCTTGCCTTCGATGCTGTAACCGCCCATCGTCTTGGGAATCTCCACCACCCGCCGGAACCACACTGGCCGCTCATTCCCACGCTCGTGGACCCTAACCATTTTCCAACTCGAATCAGCCAGCGCGGGATCTTCCGGATGAGGAAGATTGTCCGCGTGAACCCGCCAGTCCGTGAGCGGCATGGTGATCATCGCTTCCAGCCGCCGGAGCGCCGGCGCAAAAGGATTGTTCTGTAGCTCGCGGTCCATGCCGCGCGGAAAGGCCTGCGCCAGCAAGGGAAAAGCCGACCCATCGACCACCAGGTTCTCAGCCAGGAATGAAGCGGCAGAAATCTGAAAGAACCGTCTGCGGTTCATCGGTGACATATGAATACCTCCAGTTTTGCATATGAAAAATCGGCAGGGGTCTCCCCATCAAGGGGTGGCAGGAAAACCGATTAAAAGAACTTCCCGGAATGACACAATCGAAAGTCAGGACACGCATCGTCAGTAGACAGCCTGAAATCACCTTGCGCCTGTTCGCGTATTAGCTCACCATCATACACCCGCTGCCGGAAAGATGGGACACCGCACTATAGGAGGTAATGGCTCACTTTGACTTGTGGCACGGGCGTCCTCGCCCATGCCATGGTCAAAAGACACGGCCAGGATGGCCGTGCCACAAAAAATAGGGACCAAACTGAGTCACCACCCGATAGTAGTCCTCCGTCATATGGCAAAAGTCATGCGCCCCTCCGCCACGCGACCCCAAATGTGCTATCCTTTTGCGCAAATGGACTGGAAAAACAAGCTCTACTTTGGCGACAACCTCGGAATCCCTCGCGAACATGTGGCGACGGAAAGCGTCGACCTCATCGACCTCGACCCGCCCTTCAACTCCAGCGCCACCTACAACGTTCTCTTCAAGGAAAAGAGCGGCGAAGAATCCGCCGCGCAGATCACGGCCTTTGAGAATATCCGCGGCTGGCGCATCTTTTCTAAGCTCTGCGAATTCCGAAGAGTAGGTTGTGCCTGACCAACGTGCGTGCTGCGAAACCGCACCCCTGAAGAGTCGCCGGTCTGCCCCGGGTGGGTCGGTTAGTTTCATTCCTTCAGCGGCTAAAGCCCGCTCTATTTGCCTGCCGTATTCAGTCGGACCTGAAGGTCCGACCGCCGCCCGTCATTCCGAGCCCCGCCCCGTCATTCCGAGCGAAGCGAGGAATCTGCTGTTCCGGCCAAGAAGGAAAAGCAGATTCTTCGGCCAAGAATCGGCCTCAGAATGACTGGTAGGCCCCTCCGGCAGGCTGCTTTGTGGTAAGGTCTTCGGGTGAAGACCGCGTACGTCTACATCCTGGCCAGCCGCTCGCGCACACTCTACACGGGTGTCACGACTGACATTGAGGGCCGCGTGGCAGAGCACCAACGCCTCCTCACCCCCGGTTTTACCAGCCGCTACCGCGTCGAACGGCTGGTCTATTTTGAAACCTGGGGACGCATCCGCGGCGCCATCCACAGGGAAAAGCAGATCAAGGGCTGGCGGCGATCAAAGAAGATCGCGCTGATCGAGTCAATGAACGCAACTTGGGCTGACTTGAGCGAGGGTTGGTTTGGAAAAGCAGATCCTTCGTCGTCCCGCTGAGATGCGGCGGGATTTCTCAGGATGACGTGGAGGTAACGCCGCGCCCGTCATTCCGAGCCGAAGGGCGACGAGAAATCTGCTGTTCCCGCCAAGAGGGGCAAAGCAGATTCTTCTTCCGCTCTGCGGGATCAGAATGACGTCTCCGTAACGCGCCGGTGGGACATATTAGATGGCGCTCTTTGCGGTCTGTGCGAATTGAGAGCAGATAATGCCCAACGACGAGGCCGCCATCTTAGAGGTCCGGCCCCGTGTGCGATTTTGCTTGACTTCCGTCGGCTAGCATGGTAGTCTTTTTGTGGGTACTGGATGGGCTGCGGCGGCAGAAGTAGACAGTCTGGATAGACTATTAATTTTGCCGTAAGCAGTTGAAAAATATAAGGCTGCTAGTTTGGCATCAAAATTGTGGGACAAACTAACACGTTTTTTTAAAAACGAACCGGAGAGGTTATTGAAAACAAAGGATCGGCTATCAAAAACGAACCGAAACGAACCCAAAAACGAAGCGGAGAAGTTGTTGAAAACACGTAGCTGTGGAAAAAACGAACCGGAAACGAACCGGAGAAGGCCCAGCTTCCCGTCGCCTGCATAGTCTAGCCGTTTCCCTGCCCGTTACCTGATTCACCGCGTCGAGCAATGCTCTGTGGTGGTTGTGAACATCGGCCCGAATCTGCTAGAATTCACATCAAGAAGTAACACCGAAGATCGTGGTGCATGTTTTGAAAACAGGCCCCACAAAGGCTGGTGGGCGGCGCGTCATGAGTGGGAAACATAGGATGAGAGGCATAGAGGTTACTCATGGATCAAGCAACGGTTTTTGTGGTGGGCGCCGGCCCCGCTGGACTTTTCGCTGCCCGTAAAATCGCCAATGCCGGACATCGTGTTGTGATTTTTAACCGGGACATCAAGCCCGGCGGCCTGGCCGAATACGGCATCTATCCCCAGAAATTCCACATGAAAAACGGCCTGCGGAAGCAGTTTGCCAAGATTCTGGCAATGCCCAATGTTGATTACATTGGCAACGTCCGCGTCCGCTCCGACGAGCGCCTCACCATAGATGACCTGAAAAAGTGGCAACCCACGGCCATCGTGTTTGCCGTGGGCGCGCAGGGGAACAAGAAACTCGGCATGCCCGGCGAGGATTCGAAGGGAGTTTATTCCGCCAAGGATTTTGTCTATAACTACAACCTGCTGCCGCCTTTTACTTCGCAGGATTTTTCCGTGGGGCGCCGGATCGCCATCATCGGAATGGGCAACGTCATGGTCGACATCGCGCGCTGGTTGATGCTTGACCAGCCCGGCGAAAAGCCGGAAGAAGTTGTCGTCATTGCACGCCGCGGCCCCTTTGAAGTCAAGTTTGACCGCAAGGAGTTTGACGAGGTTGAAGCCTTCCTAGACCGCAAACGCTTTCAGGAGGAGTTGGATCGCGTTGCTGAAACCTGCAAGGCCGTGGGCCAGGATGTCAGCCAGGTGCCGGACACCACTTTCCCCTGGGTAAAATCCCAGCCCGAAACCAAGCCAGACTCCAAACTGACCTTCCGATTCCTCTCGTCCCCGGTGGCGATTGAACCTGGCCCGGACGGCCGCATTGCGCATCTGCGAGTTCGTGAAAACATTCTGGTGATGGACGGCGAAAATACCCGCCCGAAGGCAACCGACAAGGAAATTCTCCTGGATGCCGACACTCTGATCTTCGCCATTGGCGACCTCGCCGACCCGGGTTTGGGTCTGCCCTACAGCAAGAATTCCTACGTCACCAATCCCGACCCGGCCGATCCCGACCGCGCTGCCTA
>JAJYJL010000296.1 GCA_021789565.1 Acidobacteriota bacterium | reverse complement strand
CTCACGCCGCTTGAGCAGGAAGTTGTTCACGCTTCCGTGGGGCGTGTGGCAGGACGTGCAGCCTTCTACTCTCACCACTGCGTGCTCGTAAACAAACGGGCCGCGCTTTTCCACGTGGCACTTCACGCAACTCTCCCAGTTGGACTTATTCAACTGGAAGTGGTTCATGGTGCCATGGGGATTGTGGCAATCCGTGCACTTCATGAAACCCTCGCCCACCCGGTGATGCTCTGGCAGCGCGAATTGGGCCTGTACCGTCTGGTGGCAGCCGAAGCAAAGCTCGGGCTGCGGCTTCTTCAACAAGCCGTCCGTCAGCCACGCATTCTCCTCTTTCAGCCTGGGAACGGAGAAGAATTGGCCCTGGGCAGGCTGGAGTTGCGGCTTGCCGGCGTCCGCCACCTCAACCGGATGGATGGTGTGGCAGTCAATACAACTCACCCCGGCTGAGGCATGGACTGAATGCTGGAAGGCATCCTGCGGCGTTCCCGTCGTGTGGCACTGCATGCACCGCGCCGAGTTGTCCTTGGGGTTGGCGTCGAACTTGAAGATGAGCTTCATGCCTGCTTCCATCTTTGCCGGGTCCCCTGCGGCATTCTGCTCAGCATGCGCGTGGGCGGCGCCCGGCCCGTGGCAGACCTCGCATCCCGTCACATGCCTGGGCCCGGATGGCGCCGTAGTTTGCGCCGACTCGTTCCGGTCCTGTCCCTTCAGCGTCATCAGGTAATCAACGAGTTCGTTGATGTTCTTGGTTGGAGTATTGGGAGGAAGTGTGGGCATGATGGTTCCGGCCCGCCGCTTGAGCATCCGATCCATCAATTCCGCGTGGGTCATGCGCACGCCCACATCACCCAGGGCCGGACCAGCCGTCCCACCCTTGCCGCCAATCTGGTGGCAGCCTGCGCACATCATGTCGTTGTAGAGCTTGCGCCCCGCCGCCACCGAAGGAGATTCCGCCGTTCCGGGGCTAGCCGGAGTGGCCTCAACCTCGCCACCCTGTTCACCGTGAGGCGACTTGAAAAACTGCCGCGCCTCCGCACGGTGGCAGCCCGCGCAAACCTGGGGACCAACGTAATCGTTCGGATTGGTTTCCACAGGCGCTTTCCAGGCAACCGACGGCCCCTTCGGTGGGGCGGGCTGTCTCTGAGCGTAGAGAAATGCCGTGGGCAAAAATCCAGCCAGGCAGATCAGCAACGCGGCGATTTTGATGAAAATCAGCAGTCGCTTCATGTCGCTCTCCCCTCTTTCGCATTCGTTAGCCATAGGACTCCTCACCATAAAAGAACCAGGACATTAACAACGAAGGACCCTTGCCAGGCTCATCGGCTCAACCCCCGGACACCTTCAGCAGCAAAGCCGCCGTTGGCGATGACCCATCCCGGGGCCCGCGCCTGGCCTGCGCACTACTAAAACTTGAAATTAAACTTGTGTGAATTGGCTCAGCATGTGGCCGCCTCCGACGGCTCATCAGTTTGCCAACAGGCTGAAACAAGGCAGCTTCAGCCAGACTCAAAGCAGAGCCGGACATAGAAGCTGATCTTGGACTTGACTTGTGACTAATATCACATATTAAATCCGTGATAGTCCACGGGTAAATATGTTTTGAAGTGGTAACATCCTGGACTGCTGCCACCGGCCAGAGCGCAGGGTTTTCACTAGCAGGAAGAGCGCCCCTGGTGCCGCCATGACATCCGTCTTTAAAGTTTGGCCTCAATTCCATTTGATCTATTCCCGCCGGTCTCCCTGAAATTCACCTTCCTTCGATATAGGAGCGATACCGGTGCTAACTTCAGGTAACTATTTCTACCAGCCACCCAATTACTCGGCAGTGAGCTTGCGCACGGTCGCACGTGACGGCAGTCACACGAAATGGTTTGTTGGAGATTGAGCCTTATTTCTCAATCACTTCTGGAACGAATGATGGTTTTCGCCGCAAGGAAATTTTTAATTCTTGTCGAACCCTCCGAGTGAACTGCCAGGCGGCTGGGACGAAAGCCGAGGGTACAAAAATTCTGTGATGACAATGCCCCTGGCGTTTGCCTGGGCTTTCGGAACCTATCGCTAACTCGGCCTGAATTGCCCTGAGACTGCGCGGCCAGAAGAACAGACATTCCGGTGGAAACCGGACAAACCTTCAATCCGCAGGACGCGGTGATCTGCATCTGCACAGGAAGTGTAGAAGCAATTTTCCTTGTTTGTTCCGGTTGGTGTTGGCAGGCGGGCCAAAAGCTACCAATAGTTTTAGAGGCTTTGCCGCACGAATCAGGCCACGCGGGTGGAAAGCTCCGGTCTTTCGGGTTTCTCCGGTGGTTCGTACCTTTGCGCCACTTTGATGCTGGTGGCTTAGGCGGGTCGCTGCGACTCAATCCGGCTGATGGTCTGCCGAAGCCAGGCTGTCACGGCTTGGCCCATCTGCTGCTGATTTCCCTTTTCTTCCAACCCCTCGACGGTTTGACCGGATGAATCCAGTGGAATATGGTGGCAGGGCATCAACGACACCCGGCTGTCTTCCGGAACAAATTCCATCAGCGGACACTCACCACAAGGTTGCACACGATAGGGGTATCCATAATTGAGGCAGGTAAGAGAGTCCGCAAACATCGTCGAAACCGCCCCCGTTCCTGGTTGGCCCGGAACTCCATAGCCACCCTTTTCAATAAACTCCAGCTCCGCCTTTAAGATTTCCAGAATATCCGGCTGGTCTTTAGGCATAGGGTTTCCCCTTTCAAAGCACTCTTTCCGGCAGCGGCCACGCCCTTTGAGTCCTTCTGAGTGCGAAGACTAGTGCCCTTTTAGCGCTCAATCTGTGATGCCCGTCACAACGATATGTGATGACCCGTGGCATCGCCCCCGGGCCGCGCCAGGAGGGCTCCGGTGTGGGACAGGCATGAGGCGCACTCCGCCCTTTACCCCAATCGACGATCTCTTTCTTGCAGCCGCCGAAACCTGCTCTAATCGTCACGACATGCTTCGGATTTCCGCCCGCTACTGGCCGCCGGTTCCGGCCAATTCGCTGTCGCTCCAGTTTCTCCGTTTACGAGCTGCTTCTGTCCGTTCTTATGCCGCAAGGCTCTCGAGCGCAGTCTTCGAAAAGCATTTCCGAATCTCTTCGGCAATTTCCTCACAAGGGGCCCACTTGCGCACGATGCCGGTCGCTCCCAGATTGATGAAGTATCTTCTCGCTTCAGGTTTCAGCGAACTCTCAGTCAGGATGATCAAGGGTTGAGCTGCCATAGCGCGGACCTCGCCGAAGATTTCTTCGTGCTCGATGTCGCGCAGGTAATCGTCCAGCAGGACAAGGTCAAACACATTGGATCGCAGCAATGCCAGGCCCTCCTGGCCGCTCCACGCCGTCGTGGTCTCGTAGCCTTCGTTCTCAAGCAGGCACTCCAGAGAAATCAGCGCCTGCTCGTCGTCGTCGATCACCAGAATCCGTTTTTTTACGGCTAGTTTTTCCATAGCTTTCTTCCAACCGCAGCTTTCACACTTCTCCTTTTTTAGCCTGCGCCAGGCTCTGCGCCAATGCGGTGACTCAAATCACCTGTGGTTGTGACCCATGGCGAGATTGCGACTTCTAAATGAAAGATTGGCGGGCGAAACCTGGCTTGAAGGCGGGTTCAGCAGGCAAGGCAAACGCTTCCGGGTTTGCGAAGGGCCGTGAGCATGCGGCGGAATTTCAACGGACCGGCAGAAACAAAAACGGGGACCAGCCGATATTCAGTCTGGTCCCCGGAGGCGTGTTGAGTGGGGTTGGGTTAGTGCGCCTTCAACCCCACTGAAACGGTATGGGATGTTCCCGTGGTATTGGTCCCGGTAATCGTCAGCGTGTAGCTCCCTGAAGCGCCGGAGGGGACCACCACGGACAAGGTTGTGCTGCCCGAGCCGGTTACCGAAGATGGGCTGAACGCCGCGCTCGAACCGCCCGGCGCACCGGACAACTGGAAGATGACCGTCGGGTTGGCCCCGCTTGCGGGCGTTACGCTGATTGTGTAGATCGCCGTGCCGCCTCCCCGCAGCGTTACGTTCCCCGGCGAGGCTGAAAGCGAGAAGTCGCCGCCAGCCGCCGTTCCCACCACCAGCGTCACCGTCGTGGAATGGGTCGCGCTGGTGCTGGTCCCGGTAATCGTGATGGTGTAAGTGCCGGTCGGCGTTGAAGGACTGGTTGTGATGCTCATGGTGGATGAGCCGGACCCGCCGCTCACCGAAGTCGGGCTGAAGCCGGCGGTCGCGCCGGTCGGCAACCCGCTGGCGCTGAAGGCGACCGAACCTGTGAAGCCGCCCGAGGCCGTGACACTGACGCCATAAGACGTGCTCGATCCGGGGGCGACCGTTTGGCTGGATGGCGATGCCGAGATCGAGAAGTCGGGTGAAGACGTTGTCCCGACGACCAGCGTCAGGTTTATGGTATGCGTCAGGCTACCGCTGGTGGCCGTGAGCGTCAGCGGATAGTTTCCTTGGCTGGTTCTCTTGTTCGTACTGATCGTCAGAAGCGAGCTTCCAGGGCTGCTGCTGGTGATCGAAATGGGATTCACGCTGAAGCTGGAGCTGGTCCGCGGTGGCAACCCGCTGAGGCTGAGACCCACGCTGCCGTTGAAGCCGCCGGACGGCGTCACTATGATGGTGTCCGTACCGCTCGAACCGGGCGCCACCGTGATGGTTGCCGAATTGGCGCTCAGCGCGAAGTCGCCGGATGAAACGGCGTTCACCTGCAGCGAAACCGTGGTCTGGTGAGTCAGGCTGCCGCTGGTGCCGGTGATCGTCAGTGTATAGGTTCCAGCCGGCGTCGTGCCGCTGGTCGTCACATTCATTGTGGCCGACCCCGACCCGCTCACCGAAGCAGGACTGAAGCCCGCACTGGCCCCGCTCGGCAGCCCGGTGGCGCTGAGGGTCACGGTCCCGCTGAATCCATTCAAATAAGAAACATTCACGGTATAGCTGGCGCCCGATCCGGGATCCACCGACTGGGTGGACGGAGTAGCCGAAAGGGAGAAGCCCGACGCCGCGGTCAGGCCGCTGACGCCACGGCCGCTTCCGATGCCGGTGGCAAAGTCCCAGCAGGCGCCGGCCGGATAGGAACCCGCCGAGCCGGAACTGACGTCGTAGAACGGGCTCTGGTATTGGCATACCGTCCCGCCCGAAGAGGCAGTGTCATAGTTCTGATAGAGATTGCTTTGCACGCTGCTGGCGTTGGTCCCGCCGTCCCAGCCGCCATCGAATGCGCCGGCCAGGTTGAAGATGCCGGCAAGCGACGGAGACGCTACGCTGGTCCCGCCAAACACCAGCCAACCGACGTATCCCTGGCAGGAAGTGCTGTCATAGACGGAAACACCAGAGGCCGGATTGGCGTCGAAGGAATAATCGGGCGTGCCCCGGTAGCCGTTCAGCAGTTGGGCCAGAGTGTAGATACCGCTCTGGTAGCCGGGCGCAGGCTCGTAGGCGCTGGGGCCGGCCCCGGCGCTGCCCCAGGCGCTTTCACCTGTAAAGTTTCCGTTGCTGTCACGGTTGACGGTCGTGCCGCCGGCCGAGATCACGTTGGGCGACGCTGAAGGGAAGATGACCGCACCCCCGGTGTCACCGCTGGACGCAAAGTAGGTCACGCCCGGTGTATTGAAATAGGAATCGTACGCCGATTCGGAAGAAAACTCGTTGCCGCCCCAGCTCATGGAAACCTGGCCGCCCCCGGCGTTCGCCACCAGGTTGCTCGCCACGCTCACGGCCTGGAAAAGGTCAGAGAAACTGTTCGACGCCGCCTCCACCAGAACGATCTGGGCCTTGGGAGCCATGGCGTGGGCCCACTCGATATCCAGCGCCGCTTCCTGCGCCCAGCCGCAGTTGGCCTGGGGCTGCGAACCCGCTGCGTACACAACAGAAAGGCAGGCTGCGTTGCCGTTGGGGCCGCAGGCGTTTCCGGAAGGCAGGCCGAATTGCTGGGCAAAGGTGACGAAGTCGCTCGCCGCCGTGGGATAGTCGTACGCATCCACGATGGCAATCATGCGGGAACCGCCGGCGGGGTTGTCATAGTTGCTGCTGCTGATCGGGCAGCCCGCAGCAGGCGTAGGGCCTGTCTGGTAGACACATGCCATCGAGCTGGGCGTTTCACCGCCACTCCAGACGGTGGATTGGGGCGCCGGCTTCTTCCCCGCGCTCCTCTCCGCCGGGACGAAAATCAGGAAATTGGTGTGCATGCGCCTGCCCACGTCCTGTGGAGCCAGCACGTTGCTCTGAGGGACAATCACCTCACCCGGACGCGGAGACTTCTGGGCCGCCGACGTCCCCACCCCGCAAAGTATGAGCATCATCATCGCTGTCAAATATCCCAGCCATCGCTTCATCATCGTCTTTCTCCCCTTCCATTCTTTGATCAAATTCAACATTCCATCACGATCTTCATTTCCCAGGCATACAAGACACCCGTTGGTATCGGGGGTCTTTTCTCACCAAAATGGGGCAAACCAACGGCAAGCTGATCAACGGACCAAAGCGGCCACCTGGACCCAGGCTTGGAAGGTGTGGCGAGTAAGTCTCTGAATGCCGGCTTGCTCAGGATATCTGGAAAAATAATGGGGATATTGCCTGATCGAGGATCAGCAGGGGTGGTTCCCTTGGGGCGCCACTACGGGCATAGGCTGGCCAGAAAACAGTTGCGCTGCCCAATCCCCCCCCATGGCAGGCGTCATAGCGATGTTACTGTGATTGCTGCCAGGCTGGCAATCCGGTCCGTTGTCGATCAACCCTTTCTGGACCCTGCTGGATGAAACACCATGACACGGCTGCTGAAAACCTTTAACCCGGACCTTGAGCGGTTCGCCAGTTTTGCGGCGCAGGCAGGAACTTTGACGCCGGTGCAACTCTGGAACCTCAATAGCAGCAGGATTCTAGCCTTCCTAATTAAACAAAGTCAAGTAACTCCCTGGTTAATAGCTAGCGCCAATTTGCCCAACGGGCAGGGCCCCGCAGGCTGGAGAACTGCCCTGCGGAAGGCTGGCCTCCGATGACGCTCCTGACAATATCTCATTGCCATTCAGGTCTTTACCCCCATCGAATACCGGCTATTTGGCCGATCAGTTTGCTGGATTCACCGAATTGTGGTGTGGGGCCATAGCCCTTATTCTTAACAGGTCGCAAGTTGATTTGAGGGGGATTTCAGGCATGTGGCGAACTTGGGACTCATGCGGATCGGGAAAACTGGCGATAGCAGTAGTGGAGTCCAAGGAATCTACGGCTCAGGAAAGTTCGCTCATCCTTGATAGCCACTCAAGCGCTTCCTGACTCCTGTTCTAAAGCACACGTTGGGCGAGCCTCGTTGAAGGAGGTGCAGTATGACACAGTGCATAAAAAGGTTATGGTCCGAACAAAAAGGGCAGAACGTGCCGGAGTTTGCCTTGCTATTGTTTCTGGTCTGCCTGACCGCAGTTTCAGCCATGGGCGCTCTGGCCATCAAAGTGAATAGCATGTATTTCAACGTTTCCACGCACATAGTTGCCGCCAGCAACCCGGCTCTAACGGGAGGCAGCAGCTTTGCTTTCCGGGCTCCCTCCCTGGCACAGATTGATTCGAAGGACCCCAAAAGACAGAAGCCAACCAATTAACGCTTTTCCTTGCAAAGGTAACATTCTCCCCTACCGGACATCCCTCCACCCCTGAATAACTCCGGCCGGGTCATTTCCAGCTACGGCTGCCTTTTACAAATGGAGAAACTTACGCCTGGGAGCCGGGTGGGCTGCAACCGGTTTCTTCCCTTTCCAGACACTCCATCTTCAGGTTCTCAGGACTCCGTGCGCCCGTTCTCACGTAAGGCCGGCAGCCGGTCCAGGGCGTCGGCGATAACGTCATAAATAAAGTGAAGTTCGTCGGTCGTAATCACATAAGGCGGCAGGATATAAACGACGTTGCCCAGCGGGCGCAGCAGCACGCCCTTTTCTAGAAAGAACTCGTAGAGGAACGGCCGCAGCTTTGACAGGTATCCGGCGTCTTCCGCTTCGATTTCAACAGCCCCGACAGTCCCGATGAAGCGCACATCGCCGACGGCGGGATGCTTCTGCAGGGCGGGCAGGCGTTCGGCATGGGTCCGCTCAATCGTCGCGATACGCTCAAACACCGGCTCCGATTCAAAGATCTTCAGGCTGGCGATTCCGGCCGCGCAGGCCA
>JAJYJL010000295.1 GCA_021789565.1 Acidobacteriota bacterium | reverse complement strand
GGCTGGTGGTACGACAGCATTCCCACTCTCGATGGCCATGTTGACATCGAAGTTCCCCCCGGCTGCTATGTCTTGCGGGGATCCATGCACACATGGTTCATCAATGGATTGTTGTACGGCAATTGGGCGACCGATCATGCCATCGCTCAAGCGTGTTGCGGGCACGAAGTGTGTTCCACGCTTTACGCTCCCAGCGCTCCGGCATGCTGGATCCTGTTGTTCAATTTCGTCATCCCTCTCCTCGCCCGCCACAAAATTCTTACGCCGGATGCCGCGCGCGCCCTCGATGCCGTCAAGTCACTCCTGAAGCAGGAGGCCGCGTCTGCGTTCGAGCGTGCGGAGTTTGAGAACCTGCTGCGCCAGTTCGAGCAAATGGAGAAGGAAATCCCGGGTGCGCCAAGGTTAAAGGAGTAGCTGCGCTGCCGCCTGCCGCACGGTCCGACTCTTGACAAACCCACGGTCAGTTCCGGCGGCGAAGTGACCGTGGCTGCCTCTAATCCCTGCATCTAGGATCTGTAACCCGGCTTGGGCTGCCAGGCGGAGGAGAGGGTTTGCTGGTCAAAGCCGGGAGAAACCTCGCCCCTGGTGGCGTAGCGGTAAAGCGCGGCGAGAAAGATGCCGTGCGTTGAAGCGCTGACGACGGAAAGAAAAATGAAATAGATGATCATTACGCAGGCGCCAATTGTGACTCCGATGCCGCCCACGAGTGCGCCGCCGGCGAATGGGAGCGCGAGTCCCGGCAGGGCCAGCAGGAAGAAGATCAGACCAAAGCTGAAGGTGCCCGCCACTTCCTCGCCCCAGTTGTCGCGGAACAGTTGCGCCGAGCGCTTGAATGCTTCAACCGGCCCGAGATTTTCAAACGCCAGCACGGGAACTACAAAGAAGGTTGCCAGCGTCCAGGCCATGCCGGCCAAACCCGCCACCAGTTTCCCGGCCAGGCTCGAGCGGTCTTCAATCATGCGCAGGATCATGCCCACCGTTGCCGCCACGAGCGCCCACTCGAAGATGACGCCCAGACGGTTCCAGGCAGCGCGCAGCCCGTCGCGCACGGTGGTGCTCCCGCCTCCCAGACGAATCGAGGCCGCGCTGACCAGCGCCGTGTTGAAAAAGATGATGACAAAATAATTCGCAAGGTAAAACACGAACATGGAGCCTAAAACGAGATTGTTGCTCGGGTGCCAGCCACCGTGCTGGGCAATAGCCGCTTTGATCTGCGGATAATAGAATACGCCGCTCCCAGCCAGCAGTGACACCGTGACCGCCATGCAGGAAATTGCCGAAAGAACCGGCAGCAGCATCAGCTCTTCGTCTTCGCGCAGGATGGCAAAACTCTGCTTCACCAGCTGCCACGTGTTACCGATCTTTCCCATCGTTCCTCTCCTCCTTCAGCATCGCGAGCGTCGGGTGCAGCCTGCAGTAATCGCTTAAGCCCGTCTTTTTGTCACCTCGGGGCTTGCCCACATCTGGCGCGCATGGTCGCATTGTAGCATCTCCGCCCTTGCGAACCAGGAAGGTGGGCCGGCGCCGGTTATCCTGCCCAATGCTTCTTTGGGAAATCGCAGCCCCCGAAAATCCGCAGCATCGGTTTGCGCCACAAGCAAACCCTTTTCGCACTTGTTGCCGGAATTCCGCGCGCGCCCGCTCGGGGGACTTCGGATTGTTTCATTCCGCCCGCTGGCGCGTTTTCAGTAACCGGGCACGCCTGCAAGATGGTAGCGTTTGCGGGCGGCGCTCAGTTCCTCCTGTTCTTCCCGCAGGCCAAGCTTGACCAGCATTTCGCGAATCGTCGTTTGCGGATCATTCGACCAGAAGATTCCGCGGTCGTCGTCTTCGTAATAATGAAAGCCCGCTTTAGCGCCGAATGTTTCGGCTACCAGTTCTCCATTCCGCAACGACGAGCTCCAGGGAACGATGGCGTAACTCAGGTCAATTTCCTGCGCAAGAACGTTATCCTCAAGCAGCCCTCCGCTGCCCTCACCCATGCCGGGCCGTTGCACGATCTGCGAAACGATCTTGCCCGTGGGCTCGAAAACAGAGGCATTGTTCCGCCAGGTGCTGGAAACAATGTAGTAGTGGCCCTCGATAGCGCGCGCAACAGGATGCGACCTCTGCGGCGATTGTGTGGGCCAGGCGACGATTTCGGCGCCCTGGCGCGCGAGTTCCCTCCACCCGGAATTGAATTCCATGTCGTAGCAGATCTGGATGCCCAGCTTCCCAAAATCGCACAAGAAGACTGGCTCCTCTTTGCCTGGCGTCGCGCCATTTTCCGTCGCGCCCGTTTTGGCGTCCACCACCAGGTGCACTTTGCGGTAAATCCCCGCCACCTCGCCCTTGCGTCCGAACAGGACCGCCGCGTTCGAGCAGACGCCGGTTGCCTTATCCTCCAGCAGGTACAGCGGGGCCACAATGTAACAACGGTGCTCGCGTGCCTTACCCGAAAAGGTCTCCTGCACAGGCCCTTCAAGCGGGAGCGATGAGCCCAGCGCGTCACGGCCGGGTTGAACCTCTCCCGTCACCGCCATCTCTGGAAGGATGCCGAGATCGAGGCCGCGGCCATACTGCTTCTGCGACTGTACCTGCATGCGGTCAACAAGGACCATCAACTCGTGCAGGCGCTCATCCGGGCCGGGATACTTTATCCAGAAGGGCTGCATCACCGTACCCACAATCACCTTGCGCGGCGGCTTACTCGAAGTGCTTCTCCATTGCTCCGCCGCCGTCTTGCACCCCGCATCCGCTCCGGCTCGCGCCTTCGCCGGCAAGGCCAACCCTCCCCATCCCGCCGCTGCCGTTACACCCAGGAAACCGCGCCGTGTTATTTTTTCCGTTTGCATTCCCGGACCTCCTTACAGCCGGTATGAGTTTCCGGCCTTTTCTAACATATCCCCACTCCAACCACGCGTCGCTATTCACTGCTCATTTCTCTCTGCCCGCCCGGCTTGTGATAATATGCGGCGTCGCGAAGCGTGGTGCAAGGGGAAACGCAGAGATAAAGTGCGCCATGGCCGGCCAGGGCCGCAGCGAGTGTATGGGCTGCGAGGGCAAGCGCGCCATCCGCACTCCAACATCGACACACTGGCGCGGGAGAGCACTCGTATTTCACCAAACTATCCGCGCGCAGAGGCCAAAATGGCCGGCGCGCGGCTGATGAGACATGCGTAGGCTATCGAGCATCGAAAGATCGTTAGCGGCTTTTGTTCAACACTTTCGCCACTGAACAAGCAGCGGGAGACAAATATGCGAAACAGGGTTATGTGCAATATCTCACTTGTTTTCATCGCATTGCTTGGGATGATTCGCTTTTCGCCGGTCTGCTTTGCGCAGGCACAACTGGTTCCGACCCCGCCCATGGGATGGAATAGTTGGAACCACTTTGCCTGCCGAGTGAGCGACGCCATCGTTCGCGCCCAGGCCGATGCGCTGGTCTCAAGCGGCATGAAGGCCGCTGGCTATGAGTACGTCAATATCGATGATTGCTGGGAAGGTCCCCGCGATTCCAAAGGCATCATCCACCCGAACTCCAAGTTCCCCGACATGAAGGCACTCGCCAACTACGTCCACTCGAAGGGGCTGAAGCTCGGGATTTACTCCTCACCCGGTCCCAAGACCTGCGGCGGTTACGAGGGCAGTTACGGTCACGAAGCGCAGGACGCCGAAACCTATGCAAAGTGGGGCGTGGATTATCTGAAGTATGACTGGTGCACCGCGCGCTACATGTATCAGCCCGATCAGTACCCCGGCGCGTTCGAGAAGATGCACCAGGCGCTCCTCAGCACAGGCAGGCCTATTGTTTACAGCATTCACGGCCGAGGTAGAGTATGGACCTGGGCGCAATCAGTCGGTGCAAACCTCTGGCGGACCACCGGCGACATCAAGGACAATTACAATCGCATGATCGCCATTGGATTCGGCCAGGAAGGTCTCGCACAGCTTGCGGGGCCCGGCCATTGGAACGATCCGGACATGCTCGAAGTCGGCAATGGCGGCATGACGGCCGAGGAATACCGCATGCACATGAGTTTGTGGTGTTTGCTGGCTGCGCCATTGATCACCGGTAATGATCTGACAAAGATGACTCCGGGAACGCTGCGCATTCTGACGAATCCCGACGTCATCGCCGTTGACCAGGACCCGCGTGGCGCGGAGGGACAGCGAGTGTGGGAAGAAGGCCCGCTTGAGATCTGGATGAGACCCCTTGCCGACGGCAGCAAGGCCGTGGGCTTGTTCAATCGCGAACAATCCAGCATCAGGATCACTGTCAAGTTCAGCCAGATCGGCATCAGTGGACAGGCCAGCGTTCGCGACCTGTGGGAGCGCAAGAACCTCGGAGTCTTTGACGGCAGCTATTCCGCCAGCGTGCAGGAGCACGGGGTGGTGATGGTCAGAGTGAAGCCCGTGAACTAGTACTGTGGACCAGAACAGAAGACCCCGTACTTCAAAAACGAGACTGCTCCTCCGCTATTCGGAACACGCCATCAAAGCGCTTGCTTTACCGTTGAGTGCAGAATAGGCTTAGTTCCCATGCAGTGAATGCAAAATGCCGTCTGACCTGTACCGTCGGGTTGTAGCGATGATGCCGGGTCCCGGCTGATAAATGCGAGAACTGAAAATAAGAGTAACTCGCCACTGAAAGGTGGACCAAGCCATGTCAGAAGTCTCAATCGGAATTATTCTGTCGGCACTCGCCGGAACCCTCAATGGAAGCTTTGCAGCCCCAACGAAATATGCCAGGAAGTGGAATTGGGAAAACATCTGGGCGGTGTGGGCTGTAGTGGGAATGCTGCTTTTCCCCTGGTTCCTGGTTTTTGTCACCGTCCCTCATGCCGGCAGCTTTTATGCCAGCGCCTCCGCACACACCATGTGGCTGGTGATCATCTTCGGTGTCGGATTCGGCCTTGCACAAATTTTCTTTGGACTCGGTATCGCCGCCATCGGAATTTCGCTCAATTTTGCCATTGCCATCGGCCTTTCGACGGCGCTCGGTTCGCTGGTGCCACTGGTCTTTCTGCAGCCGCAGACGATCCCTACGGCAAAAGGTGAGACTATCTTTCTGGGCGTTGGATTGGTCCTGGCCGGCATCGTTCTCTGTGCCCTTGCGGGCCGCGAGAAGGAAAGGGAATTTCAGGTTGCGCCTCAGCCTGAGCAGAAAGAAGGCGAAAAGCGGATCAGCTTCAAGACAGGGTTGTTCATCTGCATTCTGGCCGGGCTGGGATCTCCCCTCATCAATTTCGGACTGGCGTTTGGCACGCCGCTAACACAGCGCGCCCTCGTGCTTGGAGTCAGCAGGGCAAGCCAGGCCAACGTGATCTGGGCGCCTCTGGTTTCAGCGTCCCTGGTTCCCTACCTCATTTACTGCATTTACCTCTGGCGAAAGAACCGCAGCTTCAACCGTTACGCTCTGTCAGGAACGGGCGTGTACTGGATATTTGGCGCCATTATGGGACTCTTGTGGTTCGGCAGCACCGCGATCTACGGTGCATCAGCCTCGCACCTTCAGGCCATGGGGCCCATCCTGGGCTGGCCATTGTTCATGTCCTCCATCATCATCACTTCAAACGTTTGGGGGTTTGCCACTGGCGAATGGAAAGGCACCACCAGCAAGCCGCGTTTGATCATTCTTTCCGGGATTTTCGTGCTTCTTCTTGGGTTTGTCGCGCTGGCCATTGCCGGCAGTTTGAAATAGCAAGAGGCCCCACGGATATTCAAGCCACATTCTCTTCGGCTCTCCTGCCGCAAGCAGCCATCACCGGGCTGCTTCGTACGTGTCGCCTCGAAATGTTATTGCTGCCCCACGCTTAAAGTATCCCGCCCGTTTGCATTGGCTCTCTGATTGTTTAATCATGAAGAAGGGCAGTTGGTCCTCATCAATAGCTTCAAGTGTTGCCTAAGGTTGTGCCGAGATAACAACAATGCCCGAATTGTTAATTTTGGATTTCGCAAACGACTGGCAAAGCCTCGAACTCGGGCAAACGCGCGACCAATTCGAGCAGCTTTTGCTTCCTGCGTATCTATCCCGCCAACGATGGTTCGCTTCCAAAGGTACTGCCATCGAGCGCGTGGAATTGAAAAGCCGCTTTATCTTTTCCGGGTACAGCCGCAACTGGCTGCTTGCCACATTTCGTGCCCGCCTGCAAGGTGGGCGCCTCGAAGATTATTTTGTACCCTTGGCGGTCGCCTGGGATTCGCAGCCACACCCTCCGCCGGCAGGCCCGAATGAAGTCATTGCACACATCCGCAAAGGCGACAACACCGGAACACTGCGGGATGCATTGGCCGACTCAAGTTTTGTTGCAGCGTTAATTCGTGGTATGGGCTGTAACAAGACGGTGAGCGGTTCCGAAAGCGCCCTGCGCTTCAGCCACACTCACGCCTACTTCCCCTTGCGTGAAGAAGATGAACGCGACATCAGGAATATCGGTGCCGAACAAAGTAATTCCAGCACCCTGATTGCAAGAAAGATGATCCTGAAAGCCTACAGGAAATTGGAGCCAGGAATTCAACCGGAACTCGAAATCGGCCGCTACCTCACCGACGTGGCTCACTATCGCAACACTCCGCCGCTGCTCGGCTCCATTGAGCAATATGACAGCGCTGAACAAGCGACAGCACTGGCTGTCATCCAGGGATTTATTCCTAATCGGGGAGACGGCTGGTCATTCGCCCTCCGCCACCTGAAGCGCATATTTGACGGGGTCTTCCCCGATAGTTCTTCAGATCCCGGCGACGGAGTTTCAAGTGTTCTCGCTGAGCGGCTCGGCGCTCGCGTTGCGGAACTCCATCAGGCATTCACAATCCGTAACGGGGATCCCGCTTTTGAGCCTGAACCGATTGAGGCTTCTGATGTCGCACGATGGAAACAACAAATCCAATCCGAAGCCGAAACCGCGTTTGGTCTTCTTGCCAATGCTGAAAACATGCTGCCGCCCGAACAGCACGCTCGCGTGAAGGCCCTGCTCTGTCAGCTTGCGCAAATTTTGCACTTAATCAAAGGATTCGAACTCGGACCCGGCCCGGCAATTATGAAGACTCGTTTTCACGGCGACCTGCATCTCGGGCAGGTACTTGTGGCTGGCGATGATTTTTATATTATCGACTTTGAAGGTGAGCCTGCCCGGCCCTTTGCCCAACGCCGCGCCAAGCACAGCCCGCTCAGAGACGTGGCTGGCATGTTGCGTTCGCTGAACTATGCCGCATGGTCGGCACTATTTGAAGCAGGTGCAGGGGAACCAGAAAAGTTCAAGATTCTGGAGAAGGCTGCGGTCGAATGGGAGCGGAAGGCATCGAGCGCCTTTATGCGGGGCTACAAAAGTGCCATTGAAGGGTGCTCCGCTTGCCCGTCAGACCCTCAAACATTCACCCGATTGCTCGATCTCTTCATCGTTGAAAAAGCACTTTACGAAATTCGTTATGAGCTGGCCAACCGGCCGGACTGGTCGCGGATTCCGGTTGAAGGCATCATGAGCCTGCTGGCGCGTCGGCCGGGCAAATCATAAGAATAATTCCCCGCCCCGCTTCATGCGCCGCTTCGAAGTTCGAATTCGCTCTCCCTATTGATTAAGAACCACCATGGAATAGATTTTCAGGATCGGTACGGTGATCTGGCCGGCTGCGGACAGATGCGGACGAATCGTCAACAAAACCGCACGCGAAAGGTCTGGCGACAGGAGCGTCGCGCTCCGATATTTCTGCTTCAGGTCAATCCTGATGCCGCGGGCTGTAGCAGGCCCGTAGTTCAACAGGTGAACGATCACGCGACGGTTGACCGGTTGCGCCACAACGTTATAAACAACCCCCGCCGGGGCCTCGATCCCGGGCGATTTCGTGTTTTCATGGCCGCGCAGATCCTTGGCAACCTGGTCCAGCGGCGGGATATGTTCCGAATAGACGCATTCCCCTTTTCCGAGTTTCTGCCCGAAAAACGAAGGCATCTGCCGCCCGTGCCCCTGCTGATCCAGACTGGCCGACTGCCCCGCGACAATGAGCCTCCCGCCATCTTTCACGTAGTTTTCAAGCACGCCAAGTGTCTCGTCACTTACAGAATCCGCCGTCAGCAGCGCAACTTCGGAATAGTGCTTCAGCTTTTCCGCCGTCAGGTCTCGCGCATAGATAACGTCGAACAGAACGTTGCGCGCCGCAAGACCATTCAACAGGTCAA
>JAJYJL010000294.1 GCA_021789565.1 Acidobacteriota bacterium | reverse complement strand
CGATCTCACGGCCTGGGGCAACCCAACCTACAATCCGCGCGGATGGAAAGGGCCGTGCTACCTGATCACCGACGGGCACTACGCCACCTTCAAAGAATTTATGGAGAGCACTCCATGGGAAAAGTATGGGCCCGGGAATGATCCCCGATGCGAGCACTGCATGGTGCACGTGGGATTTGAACCTTCTGCGGTGCTGGGAGCTAATCGCACCTTCCCCGACACCTGGAAGCTGTTGAAGTGGCAGATGACCAGCCCCAAAAACGGGCACAACGGCGCCTCTTACGCAAATGGACCGGTAGGATGACTTCTCTTGTAACAGGGGCCAGCGGCTTTGTGGGAAGCCACGTGGCGCGTGTGCTGCTGGATCGTGGTGAGCAGGTCCGCGTCCTGGTCCGCCCCCAAAGCAGCCTGGCGGCGCTCGAAGGAATGCCCTTCGAAAAAGTTTACGGCGACCTGCGAAACCCCGAATCACTCGACCCGGCCGTCAAAGGCGTTGACCGGATCTTTCACGTTGCCGCCGACTATCGCCTGGGCGCATCGAACCCCCAGGAAATTTACGATGCCAATGTGGCCGGCACGCGAAACCTGCTCGAAGCAGCAAAGCGGGCAGGAGTCCGGCGCATCGTGGTTACCAGCAGCGTAGCGACCATTGCCGTGGACCGCGCCGGCGCCCTTCCCAATGAGGCCACCGAGGCCCGGCTTGACGAAATGATCGGCCATTACAAGCGCTCAAAGTTTATGGCAGAGAAAGAAGCTTTGAGTGCGGCACGTGCGGGAGTGCCCGTTGTGGTAGTGAACCCTACTGCCCCAGTCGGCCCGGGCGACTGGAAACCCACACCGACCGGACGCATCATCGTTGATTTCCTGAATGGCCGAATGCCTGCTTACGTGGAAACGGGCCTCAACTGGGTGCCTGTTGAAGATGTCGCGCGGGGGCACTGGATCGCCGCCGAACACGGCCGAGTGGGCGAACGATATATCCTGGGTGGCCGCAATATGCTGCTGAAGGAAATCCTGGACCTCCTGGCAAAAATCAGCGGACGGCGCAGCCCGCGGGTTCGCCTGCCTCATGCCGTTGCCATGGCCGCCGGATACGCCGACCAGGTATTTTCACGCGTTCTGAACCGCCAGCCGCGAATCCCCCTGGAAGGGGTTCGGATGGCCCGGCACAAAATGTTCGTGGATTGCTCAAAGGCATCCGATGAACTTGGTTTTACGGCCGGCTCCGTCGAGGCGGCCCTGGAACGTGCAGTGGCCTGGTATGAACACAACGGTTACGCACGCCTTCGAAGCGCCGCGGCAGCAAATTTTGGGAGGGCTGCGTAGGCAGGAATCCCGATGAGAATACTGGTGACATTTGCGGTCGATTGGGAATTCAAGCCGTGGCTTCGGCTTGGGAGGTTTCAGTCTGCTTCCGTGAATGGCCGCGACTTCCGCGCAGAAATCGCCGATCAAAACGTCCGCGTCATCCTCACCGGAGTCGGGCCCGCGAATGCGGCGCGCTCCATCCGCAACTTTGTGGATCAGGTCCCTGATCTTTGCATCACTTCGGGCCTGGCAGGCGGCCTGAAACATCAGCACCGGCCGGGGGAAATCCTGGCGGCGCGCTCGGTCCGCGCAGAAAACAGCGAACACGAGTATGAAAGCGATGAAGAGCTTTTCACCGCCGCCGTGGAGTGCGGAGCAAAGCCGGTGGAGCGGTTTATCAGTTCTGCCCATGTGGTCCGTACCGCGCAGGAAAAACGGCGCATCAGCACCTTCGCCGATGCAGTGGATATGGAATCTTTTGCTATCATGAAAGAAATGCGCGGGTTGGGGGTGCCCTGCGTAGCAGTGCGCAGCGTGTCCGATTCCGCTGAGATGGATTTGCCGTGCAATTTTGACAGCGCGCTTGACTCTTCAGGGCGCATCAGTATGGCCCGGGTTCTGGGACAGGTGGCCTGTGATCCCCGGCAGGCGTGGCCGCTGGCGCAGTTGGGGATGCGAAGCTCGCGCGCCGCCGCCGCTCTCGCACGTTACCTGAATGGTTATATCGCCTGTTTGGCCGCGCATAAGGAGAAAATGGACCTGAGGGTCCAGCATATCAGCCAATGACCACCGCCAGAACAGAAGAAGCCGGAACTCGTGTGGAACTTCAGCCGCACGAAAAACGCATGTGGGCTGGAGTTTATCGCGGCCAGGGCCGGGTGATCGCGGAGGAAGTGCCGGTGCCGGCGATTTCCGCCGGAGAAGTGCTAGTGCGCGTTCGCGCCTGCGGCATCTGCGGAACCGACATCAAAAAGATCAAGCACGGCTTCCTGCCTCCGCCGCAGATTTTCGGACACGAAATCGCGGGAACGGTTGAAGCGGTGGGCGATGGGGTTGGCCAATGGCGGCCGGGCGATCGGGTGCTTACTTTTCACCATATTCCCTGCGGCGACTGTTTCTATTGCGCGCAGAAGCTCTACTCGCAGTGCCCCACTTACAAGCAGGTGGGCGTGACCAGCGGCTTCCGACCCAGCGGTGGCGGTTTTGCTGAATACGTTCGGGTGATGGACTGGATCGCGGAACGGGGAATGGTTCGGATTCCGCCGGATGTCAGCTTTGAGGAAGCGGCGTTTGTCGAACCGGTCAATACCTGCCTGAAAGCCATCTACAAGGCGCGTGTGGAAGCGCACGATACCGTTTTGGTGATGGGACAAGGACCCATCGGCATGCTCCTGATGCTGCTGGCGCGCATCCACGCCGGCGCCCGGGTGATGACCACCGATCCGATGCCGGCGCGCCGCAGAAAGAGCCTCGAACTTGGCGCCGAGGGAGCATTTGATCCTTTGAACGGAGACCTTGTAACCGCCATCCGCAAGCAAACTTCAGGCCGCGGCGCGGATGTTGTTCTGGTTGCCGCTCCGCAACGGGAACTCTTGGAGCAGGCTCTCGCATTGGCCCGCCCGGGAGGCCGTGTTCTGTTGTTTGCTTATAATGACCCGCTGCTGCGCGTCGAGTTCCCGGCCGCCACGGTGGGCATTGACGAAAAAGAAATTCTAGGCAGTTATAGCGCTTCATTTGATCTGCAGGATGAATCTGCCCGGCTGATTTTTGAACGCGTTCTGCCGGTCCGGGAATTGATTTCCCACCGCTTTCCACTTTCTCAAATAGAACAGGCTTTGAGCCTGGCAGCTCATCCCTCCGAGGAGTCGCTGAAAATCATACTGGTGCCCTAATGCAAACTCATCTCAACGGCGATATGAACGCCGCTGTGTTGTATGGTCGTGAAGACCTTAAAATTGAACGGATCCCGATACCGGACCTTGCTTCGGACGAAGTGCTGGTTCGGGTCAAAGTAGCCTTAACGTGCGGAACGGACCTGAAGGTCTGGCGGCAGGGCTACCACGCCAGGATGATTGTCCCTCCGGCCGTTTTTGGCCATGAGCTTTCCGGGGTTGTCGAAGCCACGGGAAGCGAAGTCGGCAATGGGCTTAAGCCGGGCTCCTGGGTGGTGCCGGCTAATTCCGCGCCTTGCAATAATTGCCTGTTCTGCCGGAAGGGACAGTCCAACCTGTGCAACTCGCTGCTGTTTAACAATGGAGCTTACGCTGAGTACATCCGGATTCCGGGGCGCATTGTCCGGGAAAATACGCTGGAAATACCCGCCCATGTCCCTTTTCGCGACGCCGCGCTGGTTGAACCCCTTGCCTGCATACTTCGCGGCATCGAGGAAACGGGCATTCGTCCCGGCGATACCACAGTGGTTGTGGGGTGCGGGCCCATCGGTTTGAAGTTTATCCGAATTCTTTCCGTCCGCGGCGTGCGGGTGATTGCCCTCGGCAAAAGGAAAAGCCAGGTCCGCGCGGCCGAGCAACTGGGCGCCCTTGCGGCATTTGACGTTTCCGGGTTGGACAATCCCGTCACGACGGTCCGCGAGCTTACTGAAAACGGTCACGGAGCCGATTCCGTCATCGAGGCGGTGGGAATCCCCGAAACCTGGCAATGGGCCGTACAGATGGTACGCCGCGGCGGGACCGTCAACTTGTTTGGAGGTTGTCCGCGTGGTAGCCACGTAAAGTTTGATCCGTCGGTGCTGCACTACTCCGAAATTACCATACGGTCCACTTTTCACCATACGCCGGAATTTATCCGCAAGGCCCTGGATGCCGTGGCAAAAGGCGAAGTTCGCGCTTCAGATTTTGTAACGGGTGAAATTCCACTCGACGAATTGCCCCGCTTTTTCCAGAAAATGAAGCACCGCAACGGCGAATTGAAGATGGCCGTCATTCCTTAGGTTCTCCCAATATTTGCCCCGGGTTTGCTCGCGGAAACGGCACAACGGACCGGACTTCGCTTCACCAATCGGTCCACTTGGGCGCTGCCGCGCCTCAGAAGTACGTTTCTGCGAAACGGCCCTTAAATTACCCAAAAAATATATCTTATTGATAATACATGTCTTAATGAATTTTAATCGGTTGAAAATTGTGCAATTTTTTGCACACTGGCCTTGGCAGGATCTGTATTGATCATCTGGAACTTGCCGAAAACGAATTCAGGATATATCCTAGGACGTAAGTTTGGAACGGCACGACTGCGGAAACGCGCGCGGGAGGGGGTTTCGCGCAAACCGAACGAATGGCTTGGGAGGGAACATTTTTCTGGTTTGGCTCCTTAGCGCCAGAGAGACCACTCACACCCCGAAAGGAATTCGAACATGACCCCAATCCGCAAGAAAGTCGAACATGGCAATCAAGTGCGTCTAAACAGTGGGCACTCCGTTTCAGTGCTGCTCCGGAATGCAGCCGAAATCACCCTTCTCCTGCTCCTGGCCAGCAGTTGCGCCTACGCACAAGCTGCGGTCGAATATGGAGGGGCAACGTCAGGGATTGCCGGCAGCATTTCCGGGACCAACCTGATGAAGAACGTCAAATTCCCTGATACAAGCAGCGGCAGCAAGCCCTCTGTGCTTATGACTCAGCCTTCGGGTGACTCCGGGGTAAACAAAAACTATATCTACGATTCCATGAAGCAAGGCTCGGTGGCCGCAAACCGGAAGGAGCTTGAGACACATGCCGGCAAGGATGCAGCCAAGCTGATGCTCAGGTCAAATCCAAGCCAGGCCGAAGTGAGTATTGACGGAAAACCGGTAGGCAAAACTCCACTTCTGTTAGTTCTCTCCCCAGGCCAATATGACGTGGTGATGAACGGGAAACGGATGGACCACGCGGAGCAAAAGATTGACCTTCTGCCGAAGGAAACGCGCGAGTTCCTGCTTCCTCTCAAACAACTCTACCCAACTACGGTCGAGATTCAACTGCACTAGAGAGATGTGCAGTCGCAGGGAGTTAATATGGGCGGTCCAGTATTTGACAGACAGGTTTTTGTAAAAAAGCAGCAGGCCCCAAAGCCCGCTTCGATATCTCCAGTGCCCGGAGGGCTGATCCTTGTGCTTGTTGCTGCTCTGTCGGCTTTTGCGACCTACCGGTATGTAAAAGCGGGCGGGAAGGAACCTTCAAACCCCGCGGATAAAGCACGCATTGCCGAACTCCAGACCAAGCTGAAGGCGATGCAGGACCGAGTACAGGAACTTGAGAAACGGCGCCATGCGGCGGCCCCCCGAAAGGTTTCCCAGGAGAGCGAACCCAGCGCGGCAAAACCTGCCTCCACCGTCAATACGCTCCCGGCCAAACCGGCTCCACGTCCCGGCAACCCTCTGAAGGCAGAAGCGAAACCTTCGGCCAGGGCTGCTGCTAAAAATCCAAGCCACCTGGACGCCGCGGGTGCGGCCGCTGCGCCTCCTCTCCAAGCCTCTTCTTCAACCCCCAAACCCCCGGCAGCCACCAGCCAGGCGATTCCCAGCAAAGAGCTCAGTTCCCTGCAAGGAAATCTGGCAGCTAATCATGAGGAATGGCAGGCCACAACAGACCGCCTGGGCAATGTTGTGGGCGAACTTGATTCGCAGCGCTCAGAAATTCAACAAACACAGAGCGGCGTCAATTATCTCCTGGAAAGGGTGCAGCGGTCTGACGCTGCCTTTACGCTCAAGAAGGGATCAGGACTCCAGCATGTCGGCCCGATTGCAATGGAACTCGAATCCGCCAGCGTCAAAGGCCAGCATTACAGCATTCGCATGATGGTGGACGACAAGTCCGTCGTTTTGAAGGACCGTGCCCTGAATGAAATCGTGCAATTCTACACTTCGCGAAGCAAGTATCCCCTTCGGCTGATTGTTTCGCAGATTGGACGGGGAGAGGTGTCGGGCACTCTGGCCGTTCCAACGGGGCTGCACCAGGAGATGAATAACGCTCATCTGCGGGAAAGGTAAGCAGTCCAGCCGGCTGCGGCTGCCGGCCTTCCGAAACGCTTCCAGCACGGCCGCCTATTGCATTCTTCCCGACGTTTCAGACCGTCCTTGACGAGCAATCCGCCTGCCCTTTCGCCCCCAACTTCCATGAATGCAGCATCACATCGGGTTTCTTTCGATGGGACTGGCAGGCCGGGCCTGAGCATTCCTCTTTGACTTCCGCGCAGGGAATAGCCATAATCGCCGTCTTGCTTGATTGCAGGCCTCGTCATAAGGACAAACGGGCGTTAAAGCATTCCCAGGACGTCAGGAGAAACAGGCCATGAGCGTTCGCCGTACCCAGGTGTGGATCACTCTCGCACTCTTGCTGTGTGTATTTCCTCCCAGAATTTCAAGCTCCAGGGAGGCCAACCGCGCGATCCTCGATCAGCCTTGGACAGCCCAATGGATTGCCTGCCCGGGCAGTCCCCATCGCGAGTTTGGAGTCTATTATTTCCGCAAAGATTTCTCGCTTTCGAGCCAGCCGCAGCACTTTGTCATCCACGCCAGCGCCGACAACCGCTATCAGCTTTTTGTGAACGGCTCGCGTGTTTCCGAAGGCCCCGCGCGAGGCGACCTTTTCCACTGGCGCTATGAAACACTCGATATTGCCGGCCACCTCCGGCCCGGGCCTAATGTTGTTGCCGCCGTCGTCTGGAACTACGCTGAACTGGCTCCCATGGCCCAAATGAGCAACGAGACGGGCTTGATCGTGCAGGGAGACACCGCGCAGGAGTCGGCAGTCAATACCAATGCCAGTTGGAAAGTGATGGAAAGCCACGCGGTCAGTATGATCCCGATCAACCGCAAGACCATCCCCTTCTACATGGTGGTCGGCCCTGGTATTCGCGTGGACGCTTCCCGCGTTCCGTGGGGATGGCAGAAACCGGGCTTTGACGATTCCGGGTGGAAGCCGGCAGAAACGCTTGTAGTAGGCGGGCCGCGCGGAATCCGTGACAGTCCCTCCCGCTGGATGCTGGTGCCGCGAACGATCCCCATGATGGAAGAAAAACTCCAGCGCCTGGTCAGCGTCAGAAGGTCGCAGGGCGTCGAGGTCCGCAACAGCTTTTTGCAGGGCAGCGCTCCGGCGACGATTCCCGCCCACACAACCGCCACGATGCTTTTCGACCAGAGCTTCGAAACCACCGCCTATCCGGAACTTGTGGTCAGCGGCGGAAAAGGGTCGGTGATTACCCTGACGTATGCCGAGGGTTTGTGGAAGGGGCGCGAGAAAGGCAACCGGAACAACATCCAGGGGAAAAAGATGCTGGGCATGGAGGACCAGTTCCTTCCCGACGGAGGCCAGCAGAGGATGTTCCGCCCATTCTGGTGGCGAACCTACCGCTACCTGCAGGTTGCAGTCAGGACCGGCTCGGAGCCCCTGACCCTGGACGACCTTCGCGGAATCTTCACAGCCTATCCTTTTAAAGTTCATGCGAATTTTGAAAGTGGCGATCCGACACTGCAGAAGATGTGGCAGGTGGGCTGGCGCACTGCGCGACTCTGCGCCCACACAACCTACATGGACTGCCCTTACTACGAGCGATTGCAGTATGGCGGCGACACGCGCATCCAGATCCTGATTTCACTTTACATGACCGGAGACGACCGCCTGGCAAAGAATGCCATCGAGTTGTTGAACGAGTCGCGCATTCCCGAGGGCATCACGCAGAGCCGCTACCCTTCTCACCTGCCGCAGTTCATCCCGCCATTTTCGCTTTTTTGGATCGGCATGATGCACGACCTCTGGTGGTATCACGGAGATTCGGCCTTTCTCCGGCAGTACCTTCCGGGCATGAGGGACGTTCTCGGCTGGTTTGGCCGCCGCATCGCACCTTCCGGCCTGCTG
>JAJYJL010000293.1 GCA_021789565.1 Acidobacteriota bacterium | reverse complement strand
TGAAGTGGGTGACCCTGAAATACGACAACCTGTTCCACATGTCATTCCCGTACATGATGCTGCTGCACCAGGCGCCCACACAAGGCCAGCATCCTTATTACCATTTCCACATTGAGTTCTATCCTCCGCATCGAAGCAAGGAGAAGCTGAAGTACCTGGCCAGCGTCGAAACTGGCGCGGGAACCTTTTTGAATGATTCACTGGCAGAAGAAAAAGCGCGCGAGCTGCGTTCGGTGGCGCCGAAAACACGCCGGGAAGTTGGCTGATTGCCTTGCGACGAGATAGCACAATATGATCAAGGATGCTTTTCAAAAAACGTTTGGAACTTTGCCTGATGTGATCGCCCGCTCACCCGGGCGCGTGAACCTGATCGGGGAGCATACGGATTATAACGACGGCTTTGTGCTTCCCGCCGCGATTGACCGCACCATCGAGTTTGGCGCCCGCCGCCGAAATGACAATATTGTGCATGCCTATTCGATTAACTTCGAGGACCAGGTCGAGTTCAGCCTGGACGCGATCGAGAAAGACGATCGGCATTCCTGGAGCAACTACCTGCGGGGTGTGCTCAAGTTTTTGCAGGAGGATGGCCACCAGCTTGCCGGCGCTGATGTGGCGTTTGGCGGGAACGTGCCTCGCGAAGCCGGGCTCAGTTCGTCGGCTGCGGTGGAGGTTGGAGCTGTCGCGCTGGCGATGAAGCTGTTTGAGATTGAGATGGGTCCGCTGGAGGTCATTCGCCTCGCGCGCCGGGCGGAAAACGAGTTTGTCAACGTCCCGTGCGGAATCATGGACCAGTTTGTGTGCGCGCTGGGCGAACGGAACCACGCTCTGTTTCTCGATTGCCGCGATCTCAGCTACCGGCCCGTACCTTTGTCCGGGCAGGTGAAGATTGTGGTGTGCAATTCGGGCGTGCGGCGGGCTCTGGCCGCTTCGGAATACGAAATCCGGCTGAATCAATGCCGCCAGGCGGTGGCTCAACTCGGGACCACGGGGCTGGCAGTCAAATCGCTCCGTGAGATTGACCTGACGGAACTGGAAGTCGCAAGCCACAGCCTGAGCGAAGTTCTGCTGAAACGGGCACGGCACGTTGTGAGCGAAAACGACCGTGTGCTCATGGCCGTCAGGGACTTGGAACGCGGCGATCTGGAAAGCTTCGGAAAGCTGATGATCGCTTCGCATGAAAGCCTGCGCGACGACTACGAAGTCAGTTGCAGGGAGCTCGACGTTCTGGTGGAAGTGGCTCTCAAGCAGTCCGGAATCCTGGGAGCGCGAATGACCGGAGCAGGGTTTGGCGGATGTACCGTCAACCTGGTCCGCGCCGGGGCGGCAGAGTCGTTCACTGAAGCTGTGAAAGAAGGCTACAAGAAAGCGACAGGCCTCAAGGCGGAAGTCTACGTTTGCGAGGCTTCGGATGGCGCCCTGGCTGGCGACTGAACAATAACGGAATTCGTCAAGGCCGCGATCTTCCCTGCAGGTGCGGCAACGCCGTTCGTGCCAGGTGTGGTCGAAGAAGGCTTCGACAGGCCTCTTATCAGCAGCATCAGCGCACTGAGCAGAAAGAAGATCAGCAGGATAAAAAGCAGCGTGCGAGCGACCCGGCTGCCTTCACCCTCAATAAAAGGGCATTCGGCGTTCGGAGTTCTTCGCCGCGCCAGGTACCAGGGAAAAACAATAATCCACAGCAGGAACGAGCCGAGACTCCATCGGAATGGCTTGGGGATGTTCTTTTCACGGGCGTCGCGATAAACCCACACTGAGGAGAGAACCACCAGACCGCCCAACACCCACTGACCTTTTTCGGGCCCCAGTAATGCTTCTGTTATCAGTCCAACCGCCAGCCAGGTCCCGAGAGCCGTGAAAAAGATACTCCAGGAAAATCGAGCGTACTCGTGAACGGGCACGGGAACGACTTGTTCGGCAACGGGCACGACAACCGGAGGACGAACAATGTCCTTCGGGTCAATCACCGCTCTGCAGGAAGGGCATACGCGAACGGAGGCGGCAAGCATCTGGCCACAATGAGGACAGGCAAACGGCTCCTCGGGAAAAGCGACTACAGGCTGCAAGCTGGATTCGTGTGGAAAATCAGCCATCAACCGCTACTTCCTTTCCCGGTTTGTCCAACCCTCTAATCATGGCGTCGAATTCCATCCCTGGTGCTCATTCCAGTCTAACACCTGGCGGTAAACAATTCTGCGCGGAAGCTGGTTGAAATCGCGGATTTGCCCTTCGGCGCGATTGCCTCCCTGCGATTGATAGTACCAACCCGCTTCCTGGTGCAGCGCCATCACCTCGCCGGAGACAAACAGAACGTGTTCTGAATAATGATACGGTGTCGGGGGAATCGTTTTCGGATCATAGACCCGGTCAACATAGAGTTTAATGCTCTGCGGCGAAAGCTCCCTGGCGCGAACCATCTCCTGCAGCGCCTTCACCACGAAATAGTTGTTCACAACGTGGTCAATGTGCCCTTCGGCAGGAGGATGCGCCGTGACAACCGCTTCCGGATGGAACGCCTTCAGCAGTTTCTTCACTGCCCTCACAACAGATTCGCGCGCATAGGGAAGGTTGGGCTGGAAAACATTCGGATAGGGCGTGTGGTCAGAGGCTAGCAAGACTGACAGATAAGGATGAGCAGGATCTGGATGGTGATACCAGATTTCGCCCGATCCGCCGTCTGGCATTCCCAGGAAGAAGATGTCATCTTTCGGCACACCCATATGCCCCAGGACCGCGCGTGTCTCTTCCATCCGCAGCGTACCGAAATTCAATGCCTCAGCAGGATTACACGAGTGCTCGTAATAAAGATCACAAGACCCCGCGTCGCCGCTGGTGAAGTAGACAAAATGGATCGGGATGTGGTTCTCGATGGCGGCACGTGTCAGCCCGGCCCAGCCGCCCTCATCGTCCTCATGCGCGCAGAAAATCAGAATGGACTTGGGCAAGGGATTTACTCCCAGTTCAAGGTCGTTCTCGGCCACAGCGTTTCCGGCCGAGTCGTTAAGAACAACTTCAGCCCGGTAGAGGCCCGGCCGGCCGGCCGGAAGCGCAAACGTTACCGATCTCTGAGTTGGGGCCGAACCCGCAGAAATGTCCAGCCGGCTTGCAACAACTTTTTTTTGGATTGGTTTCCCGTCCGGGTCCAGCAGCAGCGCAGTGGCAGTAACCTGCTTCCAGCTCTCTGTCCCGGGATTTTGAATCGAAAAATGGATGGCGGCATCCTGGCCCGGCATGAACATAGTGTGGCTGGTGTCAAACTGGATCGCACCTGCATCAAGTCCCGGAGGACAAAAGTGACGGTAGGCCTTTGTGTCAACCTTGCTCAGCTCAGGATAAGTGTATTGCAAGGGATAAGGCTCCGGTGAAGTTACGCCGGGGGGCCGGATCAGCACCAGATTACTGAAGGCAATGTCCAAAACGTCCTTGCGGTCATGATCCCATACTACGACACCATATTGATGGATAGTCGGCTGATCAACTGTGCTGGCAACGGCGGCGTCGTTGGAGTGAATGTTCCGCTCCGCGCCTGCAGCAAGGCTCAGATCCTTATTCAAAGTAACAATGCTTGCGGCAGCCTGTTGCGCTGGCCCGGCGATCCACGGCCAGTAGCGGTTTGAAAACTCAACCCGAAGGCCATTGAGGGGCTGGTGAGTCAGGTTCTTCAAGGTGATGTCGCACTCGACATGATCTCCCGTCACATAGAAAGTCTTACCCAGGCTAATCCGCTCAATCTTGACCAGTTTGCGATACACGGCAAACGAGCCTGCGCCCGGAATCTTGAAGGAGACGCGGCGTGAAATGCGATCATAACCCAGCAGGTCAATCTCATAACGGCCTGTGCGCGCATCTGCTGGTATTCTCCAAAGGGTAGAATAGGAACCTTTGGCCGGCCCTTCCGAACATGCCCAAACTTGGGATGACGGGGTCGCGTACATCACGCGCGAGTCACCTTCGTAGCGCACAGTTGCTGAAAAAGATATATTGCTGGGCACCGACGCCCCCGGAGCCGGGACGAGGCGCATCAGAACTTCCGAACCAACGTTGTAGGTTGTCCTGTCGGTGACTGCCACGACGCTGTTCTGCGCATGGGCCATCACAGGAAGCAGCAGAATTCCTGCAATAATCGCCAATTTTGTGCAGATGGACCTTGGCATAAGCTTTGACAGCACGATTCCCTCCGCTCCTGGACAGAAAACAGCGCCACGCGTGAAATGCCGAGCCACACCCTTGGCGCCAGGTTCAGGGTCTTCGCGCAAAAACTCTAATCTATCATGAAGCAGAACTTGCTGCGCAGGCGACCGCTACCGGAAGGCAGCGGCGCAGGATATTGGGGCTTCTTCGCGAATCACCGCGACTGGCCGGCGCACGGGCGCAGGGCGAGAAAAACTCACCGCTATGCCTCCGACTTCAATTCAGTTTGAGGTATCAATTCGGGCAAGGCCCCGGCCTTTGCAAGAACGAAATAAACCACAAACCCTACGATGAAAGAGAAGAGGACAGCCGGCCGGTCAGCCTTGACCCAGCCGGCCGCCACTCCTGGAATGCTGTTGAGGATTCCAACCACAAAGCCTGTCGCCCAGGAAACGTATCCGGCCCAGTTGATCCCCTTGCGCGGACCGGACCATTTTTTCCCGGCCAGCAGATAGTCGGCAGCCATGGCGCCGCAGATTGGTCCGAAGGAAGCTCCCACAATGGTGAAAAAGCCAATCAGGTGTTGCGCCACGCCAGTAATGGCCAGTATAGTTCCAATTGTCACGCCTACCATTGTTGAGGCTGCGCGCGGAATCTTTGGCAACATGGTCCCAAAACTGTTCCCGGCGATAAAGGTGCAGAAGGTGGTCGGCACCATGGAAGCCGCAGCGAACAGGAAGAACATCACCGGCGCCAGCGCGCCAACGCTTTTGATGGTCCCAGCATAGGTAAAATCTGAAGCGTTCCCCAGCGTGCCCAGGTGGCCCGCAACCGCAAGCACCGGAAGTCCGCCCGCCACAAGAATCGCCAGCGTGATGCCTGTCAGACCGCCCCAGACCACATCGCCGCGGTTCCGGCTGTTCAGGCCAAAATCAGCGCCAGCGGCGCCCGCGGTCGCAAAAAATCCAATAACAATGGCGAGCATCGTCAGAAAGCCACCCCAGGCATCGTTTTGCGGGGGACGATAGCTGGCCACGCCATCCTTGTTGGCCCAGAAGACGATTATTATCATGACCAGCGGGACCCAGTTCAAAAACTGGGCGATACGCGCCATGTAAGAAATCCCCTTGATGGCCACCCAGGCCAACCCGTAGGCCCATACCAGAGCAATGCCAATAAACAGGCCTTTTGAATGGCTCCCGAGGCCCTCCATGATGTAGTCCACGGCGAAATAAGTCGCCACAGCGAACCATCCAATCTGGAGAAACCCCATCAGCAGGCCGGGCATCAGGTATCCGCCTTTAACACCGAAGGTGGAGGTCCCAACGATATACAGCGGGCGTCCCGTCTGCATGCCCAGCATGGCAGGCGCATAGTAATAAAGCGCGAAACAGAGCAGGCCCGCCACGAAAAGTCCGAGGAGGCAGACAGCAGGACCGGCCTGGCTCAGTGTCGGCGCTGAAAGCCCCAGATAGAAGGCGACCCACAGGAAAATCCCGGCGTAAGAAGGGAAGGTGCTCTTGTACCAGGGAACCCGTTTGCTTACAGGATTGGGAACAGAAGATTGAACGTAATTTGGTAGACCGGCGGCCATTATATCCCCCTATCAAGCGCGCACCATAGAGTCTGGTCGGGGACAAAGAATAGTCGTTGACGGGCCTTTATGCAAGTTCAAAAGTAAGAATTCAGGAACGACTTAAACCTGACAAGCAAGGTCCGTTAAGGACGGCGGAGATGGGCGGCTCTGTCCCTGGCTAGCTTTCCTCGCCTTCGGCAAACAACAAGTAGCCAGGGTTTGGCGGGAACATTTCTGCCATCAAGGTCATACGCCTGCGCAGATCGGGAACTGGGAGATGTTCGGGCCCGAGCCGGATCTGCACGTCGTGCCAAAGCCCGTGCATGTATTCCGTGCAGGTGCCTGTAAAGGAGACTTCGCGATATTTCAGAAATTGCGGCCCGGTCCGCGACCATCGCCCGCGCCTCCGGAGCGACCGCTTAGCCTCGTAAGCTTCTTCGTCAATTTCGCCGTCGAACCCCTGGCCCAGTTCTTCCTGCAGCAGGGACGTGTAGCGTTCCAGTTCTTCGGGCGTCAGGCGGGTGCGAAGAAGTTCAGCAACACTCGCCAGAAATTCCCATCCCGTATCATGTGGGTCAAGGCCACGGCAGGAGAGAACCAGATTGATTCTGCCCTCATTTTCGAGCCAGACTGCCGAATGCTTTTCGCCCTCAGGATTGGAAAAAGCAACCATGTCTCCAGTTGGGAAGCACGCTATAAAGGGAACCAGAAGGATCCGCAGTTTTCCAAGTCGCTGGGCGATTGCCTGGGGGACGGCCCGCGAGGGTTCGCGAACCATTGTGCGTTCTTCGGAAGGGCTGAGCGCCACCGCAGCATACATTTCCCAGCCATGCGCGACCTGGGACAGCGGCACAAACATCTGGTGGACATACTCATGAACTGGAATGCTTTTGATAACAGAGGCCTGCGGAATACTCACTGGACCCTCGCGAACGCAATCTCAACCCTATTGTGGAGAATATCTCGCCCTGTGTCCAGCACTGCCATTCGGCCTGAAACCCATGGTTCTGCAACAACCTTCGGGCCCCCACAGCCGGCTCGGAGACGCACCCAGAAAAGAGTTGCGTTCAACATTCAGGCGGGGCAAAATGAAAAAGTCAGGACTTTGATCGCCTGAGGGATACGCCTCCTGGAATCAAAATGCCTTGCGGACTCCGGTAAGAGGCTCGAAACAGGGGCGTACCTTGGTTGACACGGGATCGCGGATAACAGCTTTGCAATTAACCCCTGAAAAATTCCCAGAATTGTCACTTCCCGACGATAAGTTCCACGACCATTGCGGCGTGTTCGCCGTCTATGGTCATCCTGAAGCTGCCAAGCTGACCTACCTGGGGCTCTACGCGCTCCAGCACCGCGGCCAGGAAAGCGCCGGCATGGTCGTCACAGACGGCTACCGCCTGATCGGCCACAAGAGCATGGGGCACGTGGCGGAAGTTTTTAACGAGAGGGTCTTGCAGGACCTTCCCGGGCACGCCGCCATTGGCCACACTCGGTATTCGACGGCCGGCGATACAAATTTAAAGAACGCACAGCCACTCAGCGTCAGTTGCCAGAAGGGTCAGGTGGCCCTGGCCCACAATGGGAACCTGGTGAACGCGGCCAGCATCCGGCGCGAACTGGAAGCGCGCGGCGACATCTTCCAGACCACCAGCGACACGGAAGTGATCCTGCACTATTTCGCGCGCTCACGGCACAGCGGGATTCCGGAATCGATTGCTGAAGCGCTTGACCGCGTTTCAGGCGCTTACTCGTTGGTGATGCTTTTCAAGGACAGTGTCTACGCCATTCGCGATCCGCGCGGCTTCAGGCCGCTGAGCCTTGGGCAGTTAAACGGCGCTTACGTCGTCGCCTCAGAAACCTGCGCGTTCGACATCATCAGCGCAACTTACTTGCGTGAAATCGAGCCGGGTGAGATGGTAATTCTGGACAAGCGTGGCATCACATCTCTCCGCTTTTCACCGCCGGCGAAACCGGCAAAGTGCATTTTCGAGCACGTCTATTTTGCCCGGCCGGACAGCGTTGTATTCGGCCGCTCCGTACAAAGCTCCCGGGAAATGCTGGGACGGCGCCTCGCGCAGGAGCATCCGGCAGAGGCTGACATGGTGGTTCCGGTTCCCGATTCCGGAGTCGCAGCAGCCATAGGGTATTCAGAAGAATCTGGGATTCCCCTGAAGTTTGGACTGATACGCAATCACTACATCGGTCGCACTTTCATTGAACCCACGCAAGCGATACGAGATTTCGGAGTCAAGCTCAAGCTCAATCCTGTGCGCAGCCTGCTGGAGGGCAAACGCGTCGTGCTGGTGGACGATTCCATCATCCGCGGTACCACCAGCCGGAAGATTGTTCGTCTGGTATGCGAGGCCGGCGCGCGTGAAGTCCATTTCCGGATCAGTTGTCCGCCTACGGTTTCACCCTGTTATTACGGGGTTGACACGCCAACGAAAAAAGAACTGATC
>JAJYJL010000292.1 GCA_021789565.1 Acidobacteriota bacterium | reverse complement strand
CCCTAAAATTGGGTGGGACAAAATAATTTTATTTTTGAAAAACGAACCCGAGAAGTTATTGAAAACAAATGATCTGCACCAAAAAACGAACCCGAACGAACCCAAAAGCGAAGCCGGGAAGTTGTTGAAAATACGTAGCTGTGGAAAAAGCGAACCCGAAACGAACCCAAAAACGAACCCGGCCATGTTGTTGAAAATAAAGAACAGCTAAAAATCCCCCAGCGACTGCGGGAATGGTGCCATCGCGTATTAACAGGACTGGCTGGCTTTCACATCTGGCCGGCCCAGCGGGCAGCGAGGCTTCTCTAACCCGCTTGGGTGAAAGGGCAAGACCTCGGTCGCGCCACGAAACGGGCTCCTCTGTTTTTCGGGGCCTTAGCCCCTGCGCAGAGTTGGAGATTTAATTGGATAGACCCAACGGCTAAAGCCGGCGTCGTAGTTGCACTTCTTGGCGGCACGAGTAAACTCGTGCCCCTTCGCAAAAGGCAGTAGCACAGACCGCAAATTGCACTCTGCGGCATTATGTCTGACACGCGGTCTGATTTGGGTCGGCGGTGAAAAACCAACGCCGCGGTCACCTAATGGCAGTAGAATCCAACGGGGTGAAACTGATCTTCGGAAGAACTGCGGACCGTAGAGGCGACGTCCAAAGGCGCGTGCACATTAGCATGAGGTAAGGTGCCGCGAGTGGTGTATCTATGAAGGGGGCGGGCGGGACGCACGCCGGACGATTTCAAATTGCAGGCTCAAGATTCCAGAACGGGAAGGCTATTCGCCAGTTCGCGAACACTACAATGCGAACCTCTGCGTCGGCTGCGCAAAGGCTCGCGGCTCGCCTGTAACACGAACGCGGGCACTTGCTTGACAAGCGGAGTAGCGTCACCTATTATGCAAAAGAGAGGTACGTCTTGTTCAGTGGCGGGTTTACCGAAGTAGGCTTTATCTTATTCATAGCCTTTCTTCTATTCGGGCCGAAGAAGTTGCCGGAGATCGCGCGCATACTCGGCAAAGGCATGGGGGAGCTGCGCCGTGCCTCCAACGAGCTGAAGAACTCACTGGAAGAGGAAATTCGGAACCTCGATCGCAAGGACGAGGACACGAGTTACTCCAATTACTCCCACCACGAGACGCAACCTTACGAAACGCACTCTTATACAGAATTGGAAGAGGAAGGCTTCGAGCACCCGGAAGAGACGCACGAACTGAGCGGTCAGCCTGAAGAGACGAAGCTGAGCGAACAGTCCGAAGGCAGTCTGGAGCCGGCTCCTGAGTATGGCTACGACTATTCAGAACCCTCCCAGCAAGAACCCGAACCAGGGCCCCGAGGATGACGATTTCAGCGGCAAGCAGATGTCGTTCCTCGAACACCTCGAGGAACTTCGGCAAAGGCTGGTCCGCAGCGCCATCTCCGTATTCGTCGGCTTCATAATCTGTTTCTATTTTTCCGATAACATCTACGGCCTTCTCGCCAAACCGCTGACGGACACGCTCCAGAGTCTGCACATGGCGAACAAGCTGGTTTACACCAACCCCGTCGATCCCTTCAATCTCTATATCAAGCTGTCAATCGTGGGCGGTATCTTCCTGGCCGCGCCGTACATCCTGCTCCAGTTGTGGCTGTTTATTTCTCCCGGCCTTTACCGGCATGAAAAGAAGTACATCTGGCCGTTTGTAGGTTTGACCAGCGGGCTGTTTTTCACAGGCGGATTTTTTGCCTACCGTTTTGCCTTCCCGGCGGCCCTCAGGTTCCTGCTGGAATTCGGGCATCGCTTCACGCCCATGATCACCATCCATGAATACTGGGGCCTGGCGCTGACTATTATCCTGGGTGTCGGCGTCGTTTTTGAGTTGCCGGTTGTCATCCTGCTTCTTTCAATTTTCGGAATTGTCACGCCGAAGTTCCTGATCAAGAATATCCGCTATGCGGTCATCATCACAGCCGTTGTGGCGGCGGCGCTGGCTCCCACGCCCGACTGGACCACGCTGTTCATGTTCTGGATGCCGCTGGTGGGTTTGTACGTTGTCAGCATTGGTCTCTCATGGCTCGTCTACTACCGGAAAAACTGGAAGAAACGGCATGAGAAAGCGTAGCGCCGGCAAGCTTCCAGACCTGATTCTTCTATTCAGTCTTATGCCAATGATCGTGGCGAGCGCTTCGCGCGCCCAGGCGGCGGATCCATACGCTTTCAATGGGAGCCGCGCCTTTGCCGATCTGCAGCATCTGGTGTCCTTCGGATCCCGGCCGGTCGGCTCCAGGGCCCTCGAATCCTCCCGAGCATGGATCATCGGGCAACTGGAAAAGGCAGGCTGCAAGGTGGTGCAGGACCATTTTGTGGGCGCGACGCCCGTCGGCAACATTCCGATGGTGAATCTGATTGCCCAGCTTCCCGGCACAGAACCGAATCACATCGTCATGATTGCCGGGCACTACGATACCAAGCTGGAGAAATCTTTCCGCTTTGTGGGCGCCAACGATGGCGGATCAAGCGCGGCGCTCGTGCTGGAATTGGCCCGTGAACTGGCTCAAACGCGTCACAAGCTGACTTACTGGATTGTCTTCTTTGACGGCGAAGAGGCGCTGCAGCATTGGACCGATACTGACAGTACTTACGGCAGCCGGCATCTGGTGCAGAAACTGACCGCAGACGGAACATTAAGCCGTATCGACGCCATGATTCTTGTGGACATGATCGGCGACGCGCACCTGGATATTCACTGGGACCAGAATTCCACCGCATGGCTGAACAAGATCATTTTTCAGGAAGCAGACAGGCTGGGCTACTCAAGTTATTTTTTGAGGTCGCCCGTTGCCATCGATGACGATCACATTCCCTTTGTGCAGGCAGGTGTATCGGCTGCGGATGTGATTGATCTGGATTATGGCCCCAACAACAGCTACTGGCACACCGCGCAAGATATTGTTCAGCATTGCAGCCCTTCCAGCCTGACGATCGTCGGGCGCGTGGTCAAGGCCACCCTTGAAAAGCTGGAGAATTCACCGCACGTGCATTAGTGCCTTCAAAGAGGAGAAACTCCTGTGTTGTGGAGATTCATCGAGTGCCTGAAGCTCAATTTTCATTTGACCTGGTGACGGAGCGGGCGTTACTTATGCGTGGCGGCTGATTTTCCGCCGAATGCGGCCGGCAGATCTTGAGAAAAAGAAACTGCTGACCCTTTGCTGACAAACGAATGGCGTGGAGGCGTGGACTCATCCTTGAACGGAATATCGGTGCGATAATGCGCGCCGCGGCTTTCTCTACGGGCCAGCGCCGAGGAGGCAATCAGCCGCGCGAGGGTCAGCATGTTGCGGGCTTCGTGCCTCTGCCGCTCAAGAGGAACAGGTTCTTCGATGGAGAGTTCTTCAAGTTGGTGCACGGCTTTTGCAAGCCCTGCCTGCTCGCGAATGATTCCGACCTTGTCCCACAGAATTTGCCGGAGGTCCGTCACGACCTGTGCGACATCGGGACCGGAAGCTGGCGAATGGCTTTTCACGCCTGGGCGGGCTTTAGCGGCGCTCGCCGCGGGCTCTGTGCTTGGGGCATTGGAGTGCTGATGGCAGGAATGCCTTCGGGCGCTGGCGCCTGCTCTAGCGCCGTAAACCAGGCCCTCAAGCAGGGAATTACTAGCAAGGCGATTGGCGCCATGGACTCCTGTTGCCGCCACTTCCCCCGCCGCATAAAGACCTTCGAGGGAAGTGTTGCCATTGAGGTCGGTTGCAACTCCGCCCATGGCGTAGTGCGCCGCAGGGCGGACCGGCAGAAGATCGGTGGTGATGTCCAGACCGTATTGCAGGCAAGTCGAGTAGATCGTGGGGAAGCGGTTCTTGACGTGTTTTTCATCCAGGCCGGTCAGATCGAGATATACGAAGTCGCTGCCAGTCTTCCGCATCTCCATGACAATGGCCCGGGAGACAATGTCGCGCGGCGCAAGCTCCCCGGCCTCGTTGTAGTGGGGCATAAAGCGGTGCAGGTCAATGTTTCTGAGGATGGCTCCCTCGCCCCGCAGCGCCTCCGACAGCAGGAAGCGGGGCGCGCCCTTCGCATAAAGCGCAGTCGGATGAAACTGGATGAACTCCAGATCGCTCAACAACCCGCCAGCCCGGTACGCAATGGCGACACCGTCTCCGCAGGCAACATCGGGGTTTGTGGTTTCCTTGTAAACCTGCCCCATTCCGCCGGTTGCCAGCACCACGCCATTGGCTTCGATCGACCGCTGGCGCGATGTTTTTGCATCGATGTAATTGACCCCGGCCACCCGAGCGCCGTCAAGGAGGAGATCGGTTACAAAAGTTTGCGGCCGGATTTCAATGGAAGGAAGCGTCTTGACCTTGACCACCAGAGCCCGCAGAATCTGGGCGCCTGTTGAATCTCCATGAGCATGAAGAACGCGGGAACGGCTGTGCGCGCCTTCACGCGTGAAGGCCAGTTTGGTGCCTTCGCGATCGAACTCCATGCCCCAGTCGATCAGCTTCCTGATTTCGTGGGGGCCCTGTTCCACAAGGACCTTCACGGCTTCTTCGCGGCAGAGCCCGTCGCCTGCTTGCAGGGTGTCCTGCAGATGGAGACGTACTTCGTCATCCTCTGCCAGTGCCGCAGCAATGCCTCCCTGGGCGTGCTCGGTGCTCGATTCGTAGATCTCGCCCTTGGTCAGGACCAGAACGCGGGCAGCACCGGCCAGTTCAATGGCGGCGCGCAAACCGGCAATGCCGGCGCCAAGGATGAGGTAATCAACATGCTCATTTTTCTCGCTCATAGGGTTCATCATCATCATACGCGGGGCGACGCGTGCCCGCAACCTGTAGCCGGGAGATTCAGTGAGATGCGAAGTTCATGCACATTACAGATTCAAGCTGGATATTCGCATAATCTTTTCACAGGGGCCGTCTGAACAGGCCAGCTTGAGGTGCCTTGACGGTTGCTTCTAAGGGCAACTGTGCGATTCTATTGTTCGCCAGGCAGGAAGTTGCCCCCTTTCAGGTGTTATGCTATGTGTTTTCACTTACTGACAGGGAAGGATTGATTGTGGTTTCATGCGACTATTGAGAGTGAAATCTTGCGACTTTGATTACCAGGTTGTGGCCGGGCGCGCCGCGTGGAGCGCGTTTCATCGTTTTCCGCACCGGAACTACTCCTCCATGTTTGTTTTGACGGAACGTTCTTTGTGGAAACGTTGGGGGGCGAAGTTTTTGAAAGCCAGCCAGTTGATTGCGTTGCGCGAGATATTTGTTCCTTCGGGGGAGAATTCCAAGAGCATCCGAATGGCAGAGAAGGTTGCCGCAATGCTGCTGAAGAAAGGCGCCGACCGGCGCTCGCTGCTGATAGTTTTGGGCGGCGGCGTGGTGGGTGATCTGGGCGGATTTGTTGCGTCCACTTATATGCGTGGGATCGATTACGTGCAAGTACCAACCACAGTGGTGGCACAGGTTGACAGTGCCATTGGAGGCAAAACGGCTGTCAACGTAGGCGAAATGAAGAATCTTATCGGGACGTTTGCACCGCCGCGCCTGGTGCTGGCCGATCCCGTGGTGCTGAAATCGCTTTCTCCCCGCGCGTTCCTTTCCGGTTTTTATGAGGTTGCAAAGCACGCCGTGATCTCCGGTCCAAACCTGTTTTCATTGATGGAAGAGAACGCAGGCAGACTGCGTCCTGGATTGGATGGCGCCCTGGATGATTTGCTGGCGCGCGCGGCGCAAGTGAAAGTGGATATCGTCAATCGCGACGAGCATGAGGCTGACCTGCGGCGACTGCTGAATCTGGGCCACACCTTTGGCCACGCGCTGGAAGAAGCCACGGGATACAAGCGGTTTCTTCATGGTGAGGCTGTGGGCTGGGGTCTGCTGTGCGCGGCGCAGCTGGGGGTGCGCTTGAAGATGCTGGATGCGAGGGAAGCAGATCGGATTTCGGCGCTCGTCCGCCGTATCGGGCCGCTGCCTTCCATCCGTGACCTGTCGCTGGCAAAAATCCGGAAGCTCTTTCCGCGCGACAAGAAAGCCGTGGCAGGCCAGATCCATTGGGTAGTACCGGAAAAGATCGGCAAGGTCCGGATCGTCCGCGACGTTCCCATGGATGCCGCCGTGGAAGCCTTGCGCGTCGTGCAGGAATCGGAGGCGCATGGCTAAGGCAAAGCCCGAGAGGGTAGAGGGTACAACCATTGGAAAGGGCGTGGACGAGCACGCCACGGCTTCGGCTGTGCGGAACATGTTTGCAGCCGTCGCACCACGCTACGATCTGTTGAACCATGTGCTCTCGGTTGGATTTGATATCCGATGGCGGCAAGCGACGGTCAAGGCGCTGAGGCCCGTGTTGGCCAACCCTGCTTCTGTTGTGGCTGATCTTTGCTGCGGTACGGGGGACCTGGCGCTGGCTCTGAGGAAGGCATCAGCGGGGGCAGTGCTGGGGACCGATTTCTGCCACCCGATGCTGCAGCGGGCCCGCGAAAAATCGGCGAGCCTCTCCACGAACACCGTCTTCCTGGAGGCCGATACCCTTCGTCTTCCGTTCCGAGACTCTTCGCTTAACGCGCTCACCATTGCATTTGGCTTCCGTAACCTGGCGAATTACAGGCGCGGCGTGCAGGAAATGAGGCGCGTGCTGAGGCCCGGTGGGACGGTGGCGATCCTGGAGTTTTCGCATGTCACGTGGCCGGTTTTTGGCCCGCTGTTCCGTGCCTATTTTCGTCGGGTTCTTCCGCGGTTGGGCGCATGGATTTCAGGAGTACAGGGACCATACCAATATCTTCCTGACTCGGTGTTACGCTTTCCGGATCAGGAGGCGCTTGCAAGCCTGCTTCGGGAAGAGGGGTTCAACAGCGTTCATTACAGGAATTTTACCGGCGGAGTCGCGGCCTTGCACTTGGGTGAGAAAGTCTGAGCTGGTTAGGTGTGCCTAATCGCGCTTAGAATCGTCCTGAATCCAACTCTCGGGCGCTCCGCTCTTTTTGAATTCCTTCTCAATTTCATCCAGTGCGGCCTGCGCTTTATGCGTTGTTGCGCGTTTGGCTTCAAGCTCGATGGTCGAAGCATCAATCTTGCTATTCAATTTTCTTGAGCGGTCAGGGTTCAGTTCTCTTGCCTGCTGAATCTGGAGAAGCTGAATCTCATCTTCCACCAGAGTCTGTTCTTCTTTGGCCTGCTCCAACGCGGCACGGGCAGCCTTGAATTTCGCCTGCCAGTATTCTTTGGACTTTGCGCTTTCTTCTGTTTTCCCGTGCTGTGCCAAAGTCGGCGCAGAGGTCGCTTGTCTGACGGTTGTCCCGAGTGGTTGTGTTGTCGTGGTTTGTTTCGTGTCCGGTTCAGGAGGCCGACCCTCTGAAGGCCCCACAATTGAGACTGGAGGCATCCTGGCAATATCGTCGTTTGTAAAAACTTTGACCGGGACTTCACCCATCTTCTTTCGTTCCTCGAGTTCCTTGCGGTATCGGCGCGCGACTTCACCAAGGGATTGAGCGGGAATAGTTACGGGGAATCGTAGAAGAAGTGCGCCGAACGTCAGAAGAAAGAGCGTTGCACGGAAGGCAAGGTTGATCATTGCGTCTATGGATTTGGCCGGGGCCGCTTGCAGACTCGGGAAGGGCATTTCATTATCGGATCCAGCCTGGGTCGCCGCCGTCTCGCCGGAGTTCACCCTGCAACTCTTCCATTGCTTTCTGATCGTCAGAGACCGCCTTCTCGGCATTAGAGATTTTGGTGCGCAGCTTGTTTAAATCGGTTTGGAACGCCGGCGTGCTTTCCTGTTCCAGAGCCTTTTGAGGGTCCGGATAATACTGCATCCTTGCGAGCCCCAGTTGCTGTTGAAGGACAGCAAGTTGTCGCTTGTGAAATTCCATTTGAGAGCGGATCTTTTCAGCTTTTGAGCGAAAATACTTTTCGCCATGCCCTGCAGGGGAGGCACTTGTAGGAGCATTCTTCCCCGCAGTTTTCCCTTCTGTTTCTGAATTCCCTTCCATATCCGCGGAGACAACTCCGAGCGATTCATGTCTAGGCAGATTGTCATTGGTGTAAACGACCACGGGCTTTTGCAGTTGTTTTCCGCGTTCTGCCTTCAATCGCCGGGCGATTTCGCCGAGCGACTGGGGTGCGCTTGATTCCTGGGCGAGGGCCGTGGGCGATGCCAGCCACATCAGGCCAATCAGAAGGGATACTGTTACAGTTTTTGCGATATTCTCCACTTCGT
>JAJYJL010000291.1 GCA_021789565.1 Acidobacteriota bacterium | reverse complement strand
TGAACCGCTGAACGAAATGCGGATGCAGCACCTCGCCGCCAAACTTGAAGGTGTGGTTGCCACTGATCTTGGTCATCACATCTCTGACCTGCCAGTTGTTGTTGATGAACCGGGTCAGGTAGCCTGAACCGAGGGTAAACAGCCCGCCTACACTTACGTTGACCGCCCCCTCGGGGATAAACTGCGGGAAGTTCTGCATTCCCAGTTGTGTGGGAGTGATCGTCTTGGTGTTGTGCTCAAACGACGTGGTCCGCAGGAACGACCCTACAAACTGGTTGAGCAGGGTGGGGTTGAAGGTGTAGGTGTCATTGATGGACCACTCGCCTGTTTGCTGGACGAGGCTGTCGCCATCGTACCCGGGGATATTTCCATTGTTGAATGCAGTCGAGTTCGTGTTGTGATCGAGGAAGAATGTGCCGAACAGCGTATGCTTGCTGCTCTGCGCCCAATCGATCCGGGCCATCGCCATATCGTCGTTGCTGGGACTCGCTCCTAGCGCGACAATTTGTCCCGAGGGAGAGATGGGAACAAATTGCAGCAGTTTCTGGGCGACAGGGCTGATGCAATTTGGATTGATCATGTTGTTGGCCACGCAGGAATTCCCGGACGAATCTGTGTATCCCTGGCCGGTTAAAGGATTGATGGGGTCGCTGAGCGTCGATCCGCTTCCTGTGAAGTCGCCGTTCCGTTCCGCTGCGGAAGGAACGAATGCCTGAACAGGAACTGATTGAGGACGAACACGCAGACCCTGGTAGGAGCCGAAGAAGAAGAGCTTTTTGCTCTTCCAGAGAGGGCCCCCGCCCGCCCCTCCAAATTGATTTTCCTTAAGAGTGGGAACAGTGTCGCTGAAGAAGTTGCGCGCGTTCAGAGCGTCGTTGCGAAGAAATTCCCAGATGTCACCGTGATACTGGTCTGTCCCGGCCTTCGTTACCACGGTGACCTGAGAACCGGGATTGTGCCCGTATTCCGCGTCGAAATTGGAGGTCTGAATACGGATCTCCTGGACAGCATCAGGGGGCGGAGGATTCATCCCGGTGTTGCGTGAGGGGTTGTTAAAGTAGGCGCCGTTTAACATAAAGAGATTCATGTTGTCCCGGCCGCCGCTGACGTTCAGCGTGGGCCCGCTGCGGGCGTCCGTCAACTGCTGGGGCGCATTGACGTTCAACACGCCGGGAACAGTCACGGCCAGGCCAATAACGTTCCGCCCGTTTAAGGGAAGGTCCACAATCCGGCGGTCGTCGATCAGGTCTGATGTTGTGGCCGAAGTTGTGTTGACCAGCGGGGGCGCAGCGGAAACCTCGACCGCTTGAGTCACCCGCCCCAGGGCCAATGCCAGATCCAGACGAACGGGCTGGTTGACGTTAACGGTGACGTTGGTGTGCGTCAGTGTCTGAAAGCCGGTCTTCTCAACCGTGACGGTGTAAAGGCCCGGCTGAACGGCATTCAGTTGGTAAAACCCTTCCGAGTTCGATTCCGAACTGGTTGAAACATTCTGGCTGACCAGGGTTGCCGTAACCTTAGCGCCAGGTACGGCTGCTCCGGTCTGGTCCTTAACATATCCGCTAATCGAACCTGTCACCTGGGCACGCAGGCCTGCTGGCAGGCTGAAGAGCAGACAGATTGTCATTCCTACCGCCCAGAAAAGAAATCGGGCCGGCTTTCTGCTTGGCATTTTCTCCTCCGTCTCCTGAACGAAATTGCCCCGACGCAATCAAGCAATTCAAATCAATTTGAAGGCCCAGGCGCAACAGTCGGCTCCACATTAGTTTTCCAGTCTTGAGTGCGCCGACGGACATGTTGCCCCTGGGAAAAGGTTCCATCTTTCAGGTTTGAATGTCCTATGCTTAAACATAGCGGATGGCAAAAAGCGCCTTTCTCCAAAACCCTGTCAGCCCCAAATCTTGGGTGAAGCAAAGCGTAAGATAATAAAACAATTCAAAATATAATTAGGGAAGGTAATAAACTCAACCTTCCCCCCCCCCCAATGTCCTGCGTCGTCACTGGAAGTTACCCCTCAGGTTGTGGCATTAAGCTGCTTGGTTGGGAGCCGATTTCGCGCCTTCGGAAGTTGACTTCAGATTCCAACGTTCCGCAATACTCCTCCGGTGGCTATGTTATCGCGACCTGCTCTTGACCGATCCACGGATAAGGGTGAGGGAAGGAAGAATAAAACCCAGGGCGCCTTAATGCATCAGGAGAAGGATTCGACCGGCAACATCATGCTGATATCAAAGGGCTTGAATGGCCATCCCTCCACAACCTTCGACGCCTCCCATACCTTCCCTTTGGCCACAATTCACAGCGTACCCTTATCTGCCTCCCCATAGAACCGAGTCTCGAGTGCCAACCATTCAGGTAACCCCCGCATAACTAACGTTCGGCCCACATTACACCAAATAAGTGCTGCCAAAAAGCGTTGAAGTACGAGCTCGATTGATGAGCTCAGTTTCATATATCAGTGTTAGTTTGTCAACTTTTTTCTGTTGTTTTTCGAAAATAAACAAATGAATACAAAAGACATCTTCCATCCATTAGCCATAAATCGAAGCATTTGTTAGATATCTCAACCTGTGCTCCAACCGAAGTCGAGAATGACCCTTAAAAAACATGTCCTAATTTGACACGCACCCGCGTTAGGGCGGTACAGGCGCCCATCGTTTGCCTTCACTTTCACATAAATCCAGAGGTTCTCAAGTCAGACTGCGTGAAGCCGCTGTCCCTGGAATGAGGGGATGGATCATTCTTCTTATACTGGCCTGCAAAAGTGAAGCCCGGCCCGGAGGGCTTTCAATTGGGCCGGTGAGTTTGGGCTGGCATCGTATGCAGGCATTCCCGCGAGGAGCAGTTCCCAACCGGGCGGGTAATGCGCTGAGGTAGTCAAGTCATGCATCACTACGCAAGTTTTGATGCGTCGATTACCCGGTTCGAACTCTTCATGCTATTCTCCTCTTAATGAAAGTCCCGGCATTACTGCTCTTCGGTTTTCTCTTGTCCCCCAGGATTTATGCCCAGACTTCCCCAAAGGTTCACTCTGTAGAGGAACTGTGCAGGGAGGCTCGTGTACAACTGAACGAAGGGAAATACGCACAAGCCAGCGAAAGGGCGAAGGTCGCGCTCAAACTCAACCCACGCTCTGCGGAAGCGCAAAGCCTTGTTGGGCAGTCGGAGTTCGCATTAGGAAATCTATCCGCAGCCGAGGAGCACTTGCGGGAGGCTTTGAAAATCAATCCAGACGAGACCGAAGCCCGCCGGGCGCTGGGGGCTACTTATCTCAGGCAGAAACGGTTTGAGGCGGCCGAGGAGCAATTCAAAGCTGCCTTACGTTTAAGCCCCGATGACGTTGCCTGTCTTTACGGGCTGGGATTTACATTGCTGTCACAGAATAAGCCTTCCCTGGCACTTGTTCCGCTGGTCAAAGCGCATCATCTGGACCCAGCCGACCCGGAGCTTCTCACAGGCATTCTGCAGGCGCATCTGGAGCTGGGCCAGCGAGCCCAGGCGGAGGCGGTCCTGACAGAATTGGACCGTCAACTCGCCGGTGATGACTCCCAGCAGATGCAACTGGCGGCTTTTCTTGTCAAGCAAGGCGACTACCACCTCGCAATTGTTCAATTCAAGCACTTGCTGAAGTCCAAACCTGGCTCCTACGATTTGAATTACAATCTGGCCCTCGCCTACCATCGTGCCGGCGAGGAAGACCAGGCAGCCGCCCAGATCCAGAAAATGCTTCTCCAGCGGGAAAACGCCGAACTGGACAACCTGCTCGGTGAGGTGGAGGCGGCACGCGGGAACTACTCTCAGGCGCTGGCGGCCTACCGGCAAGCTGCAGTGCTCGATCCAAGAAGCGGGGAATACCAACTGGACTACGCCACGGAATTGGCCCTTCATTCGAACCCCTCCGAAGCCCTTAAGATTTTTTCCGCCGGCGTCAAGAGTTTTCCGGATTCCGCCAACTGGTGGATGGGCCTGGGTGGGTGCTACTACCTGGTGGGGAAATACAAGGAAGCGGCTGAAACACTGCTTCACGCATCGCAGCTCGCTGCCGGCAATTCAAATGTTTATGCCATGCTCGGGCTCGCCTATGAGGCCGCCGGGCCCCTGAAGAAACCCATCGCGCAAAGGTTTGAAGATTACCTCAAGACGCATCCGGGCGACGCGGTGTCTCACTACTTCTACGGGAAGATTCTCCTCGACCAGAACCAGGGTAAAGCCGGCAGCAATCTTGACCAGGCACAGCGCGAATTGAATAAGGCCGTCGAGTTGAATCCCGCGCTTGCACAGGCCCGCCTCGAACTGGCAAAGATACTCAAAATACGTGGGGAGACAAGGGCGGCGCGGACCCAGCTTGAGACGGTTGTCAAACTGGATCCGGAATCCAGCGACGCTTACTACCAACTGATGCAGGTGTACCGAAAATTGGGAGAGCCTCAGCAAGCGGCCATGGCGGCGGAAAAATTCCAGCGCCTCAAAAACTCAGAGGATAAGGGAAGCAACAGGGAGCAGGTGCGGAAGCTGCTCAGCAGCGGCGCCCAACATTAAGAGGCTGCGGTCATAATTTTACTGTTCCTGCTTCCGTGCTGTTTTTTGGAGTTTGGGATCGAGCTTCAGCGCCTGCTGGAAAGCCGCGTGGGCAGCCGGCTGGTCGCCCTTCTTTTCAAGAGCGAGCCCGAGATTGTAATAGGCCCGTGCGTCATCGGGCTTCGCGTCGATCGCCGCACGGAAGTGCCCAATGGCATCTTGTGTTTCGCCGCGCTTGAGCAGGAGGGCGCCCAGGTTGGTATGGGCTTCTGCAAAATCCGGTTTGATAGCCAACGCCGCCTGGAAGGCTTTCTGGGCCGCATTCACGTCGCCCTGTGCCAGGGCACGCAAGCCCAGGTTGTACTGGGTATTGGCCTGGGCGAATTGGGCGTCGGCCTGGTGCAGGCGTTCCACCTCACTGAAGGCCCCTTGCGCTTCCCTGGTTTTCCCCATGCGCTGCAAGGTTTGCCCAAGGCCATAAAAGGCCTGCGAGTAATCGGGCTTCAGGGAAATCGCGCGGTGCAATTCAACAAGCGCCCCACTCAGGTCGCCGCTGCGGCTTAAAGTAACACCCAACTGGTAATGCCCTTCCGGATTGTCAGGTGAAATTTGAACTGCGGCCTGGAGCGCCGATTTTGATTCTTCGAGGTCACCCTTCTCGCGCAAAGCAACACCCATGTGCAGGTCTGCAGATGAAAACCCGGAGTCAAGCTTCAAGGCCTTCCTGTACTCAGCGATTGCGCCGTCCAAATCTCCTTTCTGCTGGAGCCCGCCACCCAGCAGAAAATGTGCCATGGAGTTGTCCGGCATCAACTGGACGGCCTTCCGATGGGCCTCGATGGCGGCTTCAAGATCGCCGCTCTCTCCCAGCAATATCCCCAGACTGAGATAGGCATCGGGGCTTCCCAGTTCAGCGGCTTTGCGGAATTCAGCTTCAGCCCCCTTCGAATCTTTTTTCTTGAGGAGCGCCAGTCCCAGATTTTCGTGCGCCTGAGAAAATTCCGGGCGCAGGCGGATGGCAGCGCGAAATTGTGTGATGGCCTCGTCGATTTTTCCCGTGTTGGCCAGCAGTTGCCCAAAATTATTCAGGGCTTCCGCATAATCAGGACTGATGGCAATGAGGGCCTGAAATTCTGCCAGTGCCGCTTCCGGGTCGCCGGTCCTTTCGAGAAGAAGGGCGATATTGTTCATCGCCTGGGGGTAATCGGGCTGCAGCTTGACGGCCTTGCGGAATTCAGCAAGCGCCGCCTGGGCATTCTTTTGCTGGAAGAGAACGCGTCCAAGGTTGTAATGCGCCTCGGCGGAATCCGGCCGGGCTTTTACGACGTTCCGAAACTCCTCCGCCGCCCCATCCAGGTCACCCTTCTGCGCCAGAGTAATAGCAAGGTTCTGGCGCGCGGCGACCAGGGCCGGATCAATTTTAAGCGCCGCCCGATATTCGCGCTCTGCCTGCGCCAGATCTCCGCTCTGAAAAGCCTTATTCCCGAGGTTAAAGTGTTGAACAGCCTCTGAGTTCAATGCGAGAGCCGGTCTCGCGGGATAGCAAAGGGTAAAAATCAGAGTGGCAAATAAAACAAAATTGAGTAGGCGCCGTCCGGCAACGTGGCTTCTGAAAGCAGGCGCGGCACCTGAATTGCGCAGATTGAACATGTTCTTATGCCATTTAACTTACTGCGATTGACAACGACATTCAAGAAACATTGGTTCATCAAGGTTAACCGTCACGAAGCTGCTGGGCAATGTTCCACATATTTACACGTCATCCCATATCTGATAGTATGCGCGGCGAACAATGCAAGAGCCTATCCGAATACGTGGGGGCGACGAATCTGCGCAGACAACTTTCTTATATTGGATTTCTAACTTTAGTTTTTACGATTAGGGTCATAGCATTTGGTCAGGAGCCTGCCGGCAAGGCTCCTGCGCCCACACCGGCGCCGGCCCAAACTCTCCCTGTTCATCGGGCCCCTACCTATCCCAATCGCCCGCCGGCTCCTGCGGCGCAACTTGCGCATGGGCAGCAACTGTTTGAAGCCAACTGCAGTTTTTGCCACGGTTCAGACGCCCGAGGCGGAGAAACAGGACCCAACCTGGTTCGCGCCCAGGTTGTGCTGGACGATCAAAATGGCGAGCTCATCGCTCCCATCGTCCGCAACGGCTTTCCCGACAAGGGGATGCCCAAGTTTGATTTGAGCACCGCCGACATCGCTGCCATCGCGGCCTTTCTGCACAACCAGCCGCTTTCCAACCGGGGGGCTCCCAGCAGGCTGGATATTCTGGTGGGCAACGCCAAGGCCGGCCAGGCATACTTTGACAAGCATTGCACCTCGTGCCATTCCGTTACCGGCGATCTCGCCGGCATCGGCGGCAAATACGATCCCAAGACGGTGCAGAACCTGATTGTGTCAGGCGGGGGACGCCGGATTCGCCAGCGGGGCGCCGAACCGCCGAAGGTCCCTCCCACCACGGTCACCGTCACCCTGCCTTCGGGCAAGACCATCGAAGGCAAGCTCACTCACCTCAGTGCCTTTGTTGTGGGGCTGACGGAAGCTGACGGCACCCACCGCAGCTTTTTGCGCAACGGTGCGGTTCCCAAAGTTGTCGTCCACTATCCATTGCAGTGGCACCGGGATATGTTGCCCAAGTGGAACGATACGGACATCCACAATCTGACCTCCTATCTGGCGACGCTGAAATGACGAAAACCATTAAACTTTTTCTCGCAACTTCGTTGCTGTTTTTGCCCGCGCTTTTTCTGAGCCAGGGTCTGGACCCTGCTTCGATTTTGAAGCCGGCCATCCATTCCTGGCCCACCTATGCCGGCGACTATAGCCAGCGGCGCTTCAGCCCTTTGCGGCAAATCGATCAATCGAATGTTCATGCCCTGACGCTGGCATGGGTGAGCCCGCTGACGGCCGGGCCGGGCGCCGGCGGCCGCGCCTATCCCCTCAGCATCGGCGGCGTGGCAAAGAATCCGGTCACCATTCCGGGATCCAGCAGCGGATCGCCGCGCCTGGCCGGGTCGATTCTGCAGGTCAACGGCATCCTCTACGTATCGTCTCCGGATAACGCCTGGGCCATGGATGCGCTCGACGGACGAATCCTCTGGCACTACTGGTGGAAGTCGAGAGGGGCCACGCACATCGGCAACCGCGGCATGGCCATGTACCACGACTGGCTCTATTTTGAAACGCCCGACGATTACCTGGTTTCACTGGACGCCAAAACCGGCCAGGAGCGCTGGCACAAGGAAATCGCCGATTTCAGCCAGCAGTATTTCTCCACCACGGCTCCCGTGGTGGTGGGCGATCACCTTCTGGTGGGAACGGGTGACGACCTCGATTCTCCCGGCTTTCTCCAGTCGTTCGATCCCGTAACCGGCGACCTGCAATGGAAGCATTACACCGTGCCCATGAAAAAGGGCGATCCGGGTTGGGACACCTGGCCCAGCCTGGACGCGGCGAGGCACGGCGGCGCCCAGGTGTGGATGCCGGGATCATACGATCCGGAAACCCACCTCTACATTTTCGGTACCGGGAATCCCACGCCGGCCTACACGGCCAAGATTCGCGGCCCGAAAACCTACACCAACCTGTTTACCTGCGCCATTGTCGCGGTGAATGTGGACACGGGCAAGATGGCCTGGTATTTTCAGACCTCGC
>JAJYJL010000290.1 GCA_021789565.1 Acidobacteriota bacterium | reverse complement strand
CGCTCGGCGTAGAGGATTTATCGAGTATGGGGATCGTGAGGTTGACGTTGCCGGTGCCGTTCGATACGGTTTGAAGCGCGCTGAGCTGGACGTCTCCGGGAACAGGGGTACTGCCGGTTCCCTGCGTCGTGATCTGGCCGCTGATCGTGGCGCCGCCAGGCGAAACCAGTCCACCGGTCGTGCCTGTTTCCGGAAACAGCGGGATACTCGCCGTCGCGCCCCCAATAGGCACGCCAAACACTACGCTGGGATTGTAAACCGTGGTGGTTGTTACTGCGGCGATTGTCTGAGTTGTAGTCCCTGCCACCACGACGTCAAACTTATTGCCGCCGGAAGTCGGCGCCAACGGGCAGAAGATAAAGGTCCCGTCGGCATTCGTCAATCCCTTGGCAATCACGCGGTCAGTTGGCGTGGTGGTGCTGGAGTCAGGTTGCTCCAGAAGAACAATGGCATTCGGGATGCCCATGCCCGGATTTGGTGAACCGGTGCCTTCAACAACTTTACCGCTGATGCTGTTCGTAGTCGTGCTGACTTCACCGCCGTGCAACACCGGCTTGAACCGGTACTGCCCGTTGCCTTGCTGCAGAATGGAGGCGCAGGTGTTAAAATCAATGTCGAAATCAGTACTTTGGCCTGCGGTTACGGTCAACCCCCCATTCGCCATCTGTGAAGTCGTAATCTTGATGCCGGTTTGTGCCTGGCTGGACAGTTGCAATTCCGCCGGCGTCCCATCCGTCCCATCAGGGTTTCTGGGGATGACACAATTAAAGCCTGCCGACCCGCAGGCGTTGCTGGAAGGCCCGGAAGAAGCGTTATTTGCCAGCAAGGTCAGCCTGATCTGCTGGTATTTCCCCGGAGGGAGCGGGTTGCTTCCCAGCAGGTACAAAGTACCGCAGAACCCTGCCGTTGCAGAGGGATTCAGGGCCAGCAAATCAACCTGCTGGGGTTTCTGGGTAAGATCAACCAGCGTCTGCCATCCGCTGTTGCTATTGGCGCTGATGTTTGCTTCAACCTTGGTAATCGTCACCCAAACATGGTGGAATTCCAGCGAGCAGGTCGGCGGGTCACTGAGAAAGGTCTTGACCGTTCCGGTTGTCGGATTGCTTGAGGACATTGTACTGCCGCCGCAACTGACCATAGCAGCAACTGCGAATGATAGAGCTAATGACAGCGCAAATGCCGTGTAGGTACGGGCATGACTTGTTTTGGTATCCATGGTTCCTCCGTGTCTTTCTCTGAGCATGTTGAGGTTCTGCTCTGATGCCTGGGCCAAATATCCCTATTCGGGACTTCGGTATGCAGGGTTACTCACTTTAACTATCGACCGAACTGTTGAATAATGACGGTTGTTCACCCGCGTTGTGATGCCTCACTAATGCCAAAGGTTTCCCCAGCGCCCGCTGCCGGCTCCGGCATGAAAACCAATCAACCACGCCGTCAATCCTGCCTGCTGGGCGGCAGACTTAGTATTCGATGTCCCCCGTATAGGTTTTTATTACCACCTCGGCAGACGGTGATGCAATTGCAGGCTAGCTAGTAGCCAACAAGTTAATGTGAAAAGTTTTGCACACTACTCTGAAACCCATTTGGGAAAGCCCCATGGAGCGCATTGGTCACGCCAGGAGAAACCTGTACGAGGCGCGAAGCGCCCAACCACTTCCAAGCATCCGGCTAAACGCAACCCTCTTTCGAGTGGGCTGCTTTGGGGATTATTACCAGACAGGGCCCTTCCGTCATAGGCCGCCAGAGTCCGCGGTATCAGCAGACTTGCCGACCCGCGCCACTTTCCCTTCCTGCCTAGAGAATCATCGGCTGTTCGCAACCGCCGGGCGCAGGTCAACGACAGCAGGTTGCCCGGCAACAGCACCGGTCCCGTTCGTGCCCGCAACCTGGGCCGCTCCGTTATTCGCATTCGCCGCGGACATCCGGTTCCCTTGGTATTTTGGCGAACTCACGTATCCGTGCATGTGATTCTTGCTGATGCTGTTAATCACCAGCTGCAGAGGCTGTCCGTTTTGCTCTGTATAAAAGACCACCGGCTCATAAACGTTGATGTGTTTCTTAACCAGTTCACGGTCATTCACAATCACGTGAAGATCACAGAACTGGTGCCTGGCATTAGTCTTTCGGAGTGACACTTCGATCGGGCCCACGCGCTGGAAGCGCTTGGCCTTGAATATGTCAAATTCGAAGTAGCGGCGTTCGCCCTTCTTCTCCAGCTCCACCAGCTCGGCGTGAGTCTTGGCGATGGAACCACTCAGTTCGGCCTTTGTCGAGTCCAGGTTACCCTGAAGTTCTGACCGGGTACTATCAAGGTCCTGTTGGGTGGAGGCAATGGCCTTCTGGTGCTCGGCAAGTTCAGCCTGCACTTGCTTCCATCGCGGATCGTCTTTGTTCACAACCCTCTTCGCGGCACCCCGGCGGCGAATGTGTTCCTGCCGGACCGCAGCCGCCTGCCGGGCGGCCTTTTCAACCCTCTCGCGTTCCGCCTGTTCGGCTTGCTGGGTTTGCAAAGTGTTCAGTTCAGACGAAAGGGTTTGAAGCTGTCCTTTCGTCTGCGTCAGGGACGCCGTTAACTCTTCATTGCGGGCCGAAAGTGTGTTGGCCAATTTCCGCTGTTGCACAATAAACCCTGCAGCCACTGCTGCAATGCACACGAAAACGACTGCGCCCACCCATAAAGGGTTCAACGATCTTCGGGGCTCTTCGGTAACGTTCCCGGTTTTATTCAGGTTCGAATTCTCTTCCATGTTTTGGTCTCTCTAGCTGATTGCCGAAAAAGTGGTGCAGGCTCGCCGTCCTGAGTTAAACCATGGCTGTCTTTGTCGGGGCGATTTGGAGAAAGCAACAAATCCTCCCGTTCTTTCAGGAATCACCCAAGCCAAGCGTTCCTCAGCAATCGCTCTGAATCAAGAGTCGCTTGCGCCGCCTGTCGGCACAAAGCGCTACCTTGTGTCAATGCAAGCGCAATGCCATAAAGCCACCGTACTAACCTATGTCGTTTCAATAGATTAACTAATAGCTACAAAACTGTTTGTAGGGTGAGTTGCGAACAGTTTTCAAAAAGTATGAAAATTTTCCATGGTGGAGCGTGTTTTGTTTAGGCAGGAACGTGCTTCACACTCGCCGACTAGTGTTAAAGCGGACCTTTAGCCGCGCAGGAGTCATATTAAGGCCATTCTTAACTCCGGGCGTTTGGATTCTGTTTCAGAAGGGGCAGCCGCAATGACCTAAATTAGATGATCACAGGCCCTTTGTGGAAAAGTCAATCGGAACCCACCGTCCTTCGCGGGCCGCCCGATAGATCGCCTGCATGGTCACAACGTCACGCAGTCCCTCACGGCCGTCCGGTTCCGGGTCGCGTTTTCGCCGGATACTGTCGGCGAAGGCATCAAGCTCCAGAGCGAACTCATCAATGACCTTGAAGCGTTTTTCAAACCAGTGGCCTCCAACCTTGCCGAAAAGGCGCCTGTCTTCGTCGAACGCAAACGCAGGGTCAAGGGACGCCCAGCCCTTTTCGCCAAAGATCTTCAGGAAATTAGACTGGGCGGCCCCGAAGCTGGCGCTTGCCTGCACGAGTAGACCTTCAGGAAACTTGAGTTGGAAACTTATACTCTCCTCGACGCCACTGAAGCGCACGGGATCAGTGGTCCAGCTAAAAGCGGCTGCCTCGCTGGGCTCGCGGCCCGTCAGCCAGCGGATGGTATTGACGCAGTAAACCCCAAGATCCATCAGCGATCCACCGCCTGAAGCCACTGGATCCAGATGCCAGGCGGGGACGTTCTTGCCGGGCGGCAAAAAGATGGTGAATGCTGAATGGATAAGCTTGAGTTTGCCGAGCTTCCCAGTCGTAATGAGCTTTTGAAGGGCAAGGCTTGCGGGTTCAAAATATTTCCGGTAGGCGATCATCAGCCGAACCTTATTCGCTCGGCACGCCTCGATCATCCGCCTGCATTCATCGACGGTGGTCGCCATGGGCTTTTCGCAGAGGACGTGACGCCCGGCTTCCGCCGCTCTCACGGAATAACGGGCGTGCGTCCCGTTGTCGGTTGCGATGAATACGGCATCCACATCAGGGTTTGCAAGGCACCTGTCATACCCATCGTACGTGTATGACGCGTCGGCGCCAAAGCGGGCAGCCAGGCGGTTAGCCTTCTTCAGATCGCCACTGACCACAGCCACTAGCTTCGCCTTCTTGCTGTGGCGAAACGCCGGCAGCACAGCTCGCTGCGAGATTCTTCCCAGCCCTACTACCGCGTACCCAACTCTTTTGCTATTCGCCATTTAGCGCTCCTGTGCACGATAAAAGGATTTTACAACAGCTACGGGCTTGGATGTTGGGCCTTCAATTTCATGTGGGAGGACGCAAGAGGAATTACTTCTTGGAACCGCCGCAGCGGGTTCAAAGATTTGGCTTTCGCATTCAGCTTGACTTTTATACCCGAAAGACTAAATTAGTAGCAGGAGGCACAGAGTTCGATGTGCTGTACGCCGGTTCGGAGATCAAGTTCCCGGTGTGAAGCCATATCTGCTCGAGCTGCTAGCTACTCTTTTACCGAACCATAGGGCCAAAGGTATAATCTTGCGCTTGACGTGTCGGTCTGCTGGATCCGACGGTACGAGGAGGGTCCCATGTTTCAAATGATCAATGAAGAAAAGCCCACTGCTGAAGACCGAAAAATGCTCTGGATTAAAGTTGGGCTGTTCATTGTTTTTTGCAGCGCTTTGGGCGGGGTAGTCTACTTCTTCGCAACTACGCCCTTTGGAAAGTGATTATTGATGAAGCGCGGGAAACTGCTGGCGCACGAGGCGGAGTGCGTCTTCCCGCGTGCGAATCTCTCCTTCTAGCTGTGCATCTTCCACAGCCTGAAGGATTTGCTTGAACAGCGGCCCTGGCTTGTAGCCGTAACGGATGAGATCCAGGCCGCTGAGGAGGCGGGGGGGTTTTATTTGCTCTTGCGGGATCTCACTGAGCATTTCCCGGGCCAGCTTGTAGTTCTCAAGGTTACGATGGCTCGCCAGACAGTCCAGCCGATGCAGCTCCAGATGTTCTGAAAAACCATCCATTCGTAGAAAGCGAATTTGAGTTGATCGCTTCATCTGTGGAAAGTCCTTGAAGCGCAGATGGTGGCGCACCAACTCAACCACCCGCTCCGTGTCCCGACCCGAAAGCCGAAGGCGCTTGCAGATTTCATCGGCCATCATAGCGCCTACTTCAACGTGGTTGTCAAAGCGGATGCGCTCCCGAACAGTAAAAGTCCTTGGCTTCCCGACGTCGTGCAGCAACACGCCAAGAGCCAGTGTCGGCGTGGGAGCCTGAAGTCCATCAAGCATCATCAGGGTGTGTGTCCACACGTCGCCTTCGGGATGAAACTGCGGCGGCTGCTCAACACCCTGCATCGCCTTCACCTCCGGCAGCACCTGTTGCAGCAGGCTGGTACTGTCCAGAAGTTGGAAGCCCCTGCGTGCATGGCCTTCCGTAAGGATCTTTAAAATTTCGTCGCGGATTCGTTCGGGGCTGACCATCCGGATTTCACTGGCCAGTTCCCGGATGGCACCCACAACTGCGGGATCCGGTTCAAAGCGGAACCGGGCAGCAAAGCGGACAGCCCGAAGCATGCGCAACCGGTCCTCGCTGAAGCGTTGGTAAGGATCACCAATGGTGCTGATCCTGCGGCGTCGAATGTCCGCCTGGCCGCCGACGTAGTCGATCACTTTATCTTCCACGGGGTCGTAGAGCAGACCATTGATCGTGAAGTCACGGCGACGGACATCCTCTTCAGCAGATTTCGTGTACTCGACTTGAACGGGATGGCGGCCGTCGGCGTAGGCACCGTCGCTCCGGAACGTTGCCACCTCTACGTTCCCTTCTTCGCGAGTAACAATCACCACTCCGAATTGCGCACCCACCGTCAGGCTGCCAGGGAACATCTCAACCACCTGGGCGGGCTGCGCCGAGGTGGCAATATCATAATCCTTGGGTTCGTTCCCCATCACAATGTCACGTACGCAACCGCCCACGAGATAGGCCGTAAATCCGGCGTCACGCAATCGGCGGACAATGTCAGACGCAGCCTGTCTCTTTGGTTCCATAATTGCCCTTTTTCTGGAATTCCCGTCCCCGCCGGCATATAAGCGCCGTCCAGCCCCCCGGCGGATTTCAGAACCCTGCTGCTGCAGCCGGGAACATGAATTATTTCTTCTCCCGATCCAGCGAGCGCGCCAACTGCAGCGCTTTGAATCCGTAACGTCCTCGCACCCGGTCTGCCACGCGAAAAACGCGGTTGAGCTTTTCGTGCTTCTCTGCATCAAACAGGCCAAGCTGAAAGGTGGACTTGTCCAAGTTTGAGGTCCGCACACCTAAAAGCCGAATCATTTCCTCGCCGTCCCACGCAGCGATGAACATCCGCAGGACATGCTCGTAAATAACCGAATCCAGGTTCGTCGGCTCATCCAGCGTTGTGTCGCGCGTTATCGTTTTGAAGCGGTGGTTGCGGAGTTTCAAACCGATCGTTCTCGCAAACAGCCGATGCTCTCGCAGGCGCCTTGCAACAAGCTGGGAAAGGTAAGAAAGGGTCCGCTCCAGTTCTTCGCCATCCGCTGTGTCCACGGGAAAAGTAGTTTCGTGGCTGATGGATTTGGGTTCCTCATCGTACGAGTATGCCTCGATGTCCTTACCCATCGATTTGGTGTAGAGCCACTCACCGTGCTTGCCAAACCTTTCTTTCAACCGCTCGGCGCCGTAAGTCTGCAGGTCACCGATGGTCGCAATGCCCAGCGACAGCAGCTCCGGTTCAGTGACCTTTCCGATGCCTGGCATGCGGCGGACCGGCAAGGGTGCCAGAAACAGAGCTTCGCATCCCGGCAGCACGAAGAGCAGCCCGTGGGGCTTTGCCTGGTCGGAAGCAATCTTCGACACCAGGTGTGACGTGGACGCGCCCACGGAGCAATTCAGGCCCGCTCTCTTCTTAACGGCGCGAATCAAGCGGTCGGCGGCACTCAGCATTCCGCCGTGCAGGCGTTCGGAACCCGTCAGGTCAAGATAGGCTTCGTCGATTGAAACCATTTCGATCTCCGGAGTAAATTCGTGGAAGACCTCGTAAATCTTCTGTGAATATTCGCGGTACTTTGCGTGGTGACCACGCAGGAAGATGGCATGAGGACAGAGCTTTTTTGCTCTTGCGACCGGCATGGCGGAATGGACGCCGAACTTGCGTGCCTCATAACTGGCCGCGGCCACGACCCCCCGTCCGTCCGGATCTGCGCCGACGATGACGGCTTTGCCTTTCAGCGTTGGGTCGGCCAGTTCCTCCACCGAGACAAAGAAGGCGTCCATATCAACATGAAGGATCTGGCGAAGCATAGCGAATCAATCCCTCTTGCGCGCGATAATGACGCGTGGTATGCCGGCGAGGTCCGGGCGAACTTCCTGCTCCTTCCAACCCCCACCCAAGAGGCGCAGGACGGCATCCTTCTTATTGTAGCCAATCTCCACCACCACCGAGCCGCCGGGCTTGAGAAGTTGCTGGGCCTGCGGGAACAGCCGGGCATAGATCTCGTCGCCGCGGGACAGATCGCCCAGTGCCAGGCGCGGCTCAAACATTCGCACCTCGCGCTGCACGTCAGCCAGTTCATCGTGCCCTACATAGGGCGGGTTGGAAACGACAAAATCAATGGTCCCCATAAATTCCGGCCCAAGTAACCGGGACAACAGGTCACTTTCAAGGAACTCAACATGTCCCGACACCCCCAGCCGCTGCGCGTTCCTCTTTGCAACCTCAAGGGCGTCGGCTGACATGTCCACGGCAAATAACTCCGAGTGCGGCAGTTCCTTGGCCAGAGCAATGGGGATACATCCTGATCCGGTGCCCACCTCAGCAATCCTGAAAGCCTCTTGTCTTGGAAGACCTTCCCGGCTGATCAGGTCGAGCACGGCCTCGATGATGTGTTCGGTTTCCGGCCGAGGGATCAGAACCGCCGGGGTCACTTCAAAATCCAGGCCCCAGAATTCCTGATGCCCCGTGATGTACTGGGTGGGCTTGCCTGTGCATCGCTCGCTGACCAGATTCATATATCGGTTGAACTGTTCAGTGGGGAAATCCCGCTCGGAATGCGTGTAAAGATAGGTGCGATCCTGCTGGAGAACGTGCATCAGCAGCAGTTCCGCCGCCAGGTTTGCGGAAGGCACGTCATG
>JAJYJL010000289.1 GCA_021789565.1 Acidobacteriota bacterium | reverse complement strand
CTTGTCCGGCCCTTTCAGAAACTGGCCGTGCTCGCCCAGCATGGCGCCGTGGTCAGACATGAAGACGACGACGGAATTCTCCAGCAGCCCGTACTGGCGGATGGTGTCGAGCAGCCGGCCGATCCAGTAATCCACGCAACTGACCTCTCCGGCGTAGTTGGCCCGAAAGCGGTTCTTGATTTCGTCTGGCAGCGGGACGGTGGCGTAGGGCGGCTCGATAAAACTCGGCGTGTACGATCCTTTCCAGTACTTTTCGAGGAACCGTTGCGGCGGATCCCACGGCTCGTGCGAGTCGAACATTTCGACGTGCAGGTAGAAAGGTTTCTGGTCGAAATTCTCTCTCAGCCACTGGATGGCGTGGTCGGCGACAATCTGCGAGAGCGATTCTCCCTGCTGCTTCCATAGATTGCGGTTTGCTTTGTATTGGGCCAGGAAGCCTTGGACGCCGGGATATTTCTCCAGATATTCCGGTGAAACGATGTCACTGACGTCGGGCAACTGGTGAGGTGCAGTGCCGTAGTAGTCAAACTCCTGGCCGCGGACCCATCGAAAGGTGCGAAAGCCTCGATGGAAGTTTCTTCCGGGCCGCATCTGGTGCGGCAGGTCGCTGATCAGCGTGGTGATGTAGTCCGCCTCGTGCAGCGTTTCACTCAGCGTCTGATCTTCGTTGTAGAGATGGTGCCAGCCGGGCAGTTGCACCGGTTCATGCTGGCGGAAGTAATAGCACGGAATTACGCGCCTGCCTGTGTAAAGGGTGCGCCGAATGACGATGGTGGGCATGCCTTCAGGGTAGGCATCCTCAAAAACAACACATTCTTTCGAGAAGCGATCCAGATTGGGTATCTCGAGATTTTCAAGCCATTTGGGGCCGTAGCAAGCCAGGTTGTCATGGCGGAAAGTGTCGCTGACAATCACGATCAGGTTCAAATTATTGCCGTGCTGCTTGGGAGGCCGCTCCCAGATGGAGCCGCACTCGCGCGGGGCAGCAGCAGGCCGTGCAGTGGCTTCCGCGGCATGCCCGCCGAGCCCTGCCGCGGCAGCCATTGCGGTGCTCTTCAGGAAGTTCCTGCGTGAAGAGTTTTTCCCCGTCATGGTTAAACCCCCCTTCATTCCTGCCGGGCGATCTACGACCTTGATGCGTTGATGCGGATATATTCGTGCGTAAAGTCGCAGGTCCACACCCAGGCGTCGGATTTGCCCTGGTGCAGATCAATGCGAACCACAAGCTCGCTGTTATCGAGCACCTGTTTCGCGGCTGCTTCGTCAAACCCTGCATGGACGCCGCGCCGGCAGAGGTAGAGGCCGTTGACGCGGACATCCACTTTGGACGCGTCGATGGCAGCCCCGGAATAACCCGCCGCGCAGACAATCCTGCCCCAGTTCGGATCGCCTCCGGCCAGCGCTGTCTTCACAAGCGGCGAGTTGGCCACAGCGCGGGCCACGCGCTCAGCATCGGAAGCATCCCGCGCGCCGCGCGCTTCAATGCGGGCGATTTTCGTTGCGCCTTCACCATCCTTGACGATCATCTGGGCGAGCGTCTGGCAGACTTCGGTCAGGCCCTCCAGGAACTTCTTCGCGGCGGGAGTTCCAGGGCGGATAGTTGCTCCGGAAAGGCCGCTGGCCAGGGCCACCACGCTGTCGTTGGTTGAAGTGTCGCCGTCCACGGTGATCCGGTTGAAGGAATCATCCACTGCGGAACGCAGCATCTTCTGGAAAGCGGCGGGCGCCACGGCGGCGTCTGTGGTGATGTAGGACAGCATGGTGGCCATTTTCGGATGGATCATGCCGGCGCCCTTGGCTACGCCTGCCACGGTCACGATCTTGCCGCCGATTTTGGATTGCAGCACGGCGGATTTGGGGAAGCTGTCGGTGGTCATCAGTGCCCGCGGAACTTCCGGCGCGCATTCCGCGGAAAGGATTTCCTTCAAGGCGGGAAGCTGCCTCAGAATCAGGTCCAGGTTCAGGGGTGTTCCGATCACGCCGGTGGAGGAGACGAGGACCTCGTGCGGCTGCACGCCCAGCAATCGGGCCACAGCTTTTCCTGTCTGCTCAGCCACCGCGAAACCTGCGGGCCCAGTGCAGGCATTGGCGTTGCCCGAGTTGGCAATGATGGCCCGCGCCCGGCCGCGGTTCTTTTTCATATTCTGCCGGCACAACAGCACCGGTGCGGCGGCCGCACGGTTGGTGGTGAAGACGCCGGCGGCACTCGCTTCGGGCACGTCGCAAACAATCAAGGCGAGGTCCAGAGCACCTGGGGCCTTTTTGATCCCGGCCGCGGCTACCGCGGCGCAGAAGCCTTTCGGCGTGGCCAGGCTCCCTTCAATGGCATTCCAATTCGGCATCAGGAAGTCACACTCCTTCTTGCAAGGAACTTTAGAGTTGCACAGTCTAGCAGAAATTCACGCAGTCGCGGAGGGAGTGTTGAAGATTCTTTGGCGGGAGTGTGCCCAACACCTACTTGATCGGCTTGACGTTTTTCAGTTCGAGCACGCCCGGCGAGGGTTCTTCCCTGGGCGGCGGCCCGCTCACCTTGATGGTCTTGATGCTTTCTTCGCATGCCTGCAGGAAAAGTTTGGGGTCGCTCGAACCGGGGCGGCAATTGGCCTCGACGATATGGTCGGGTGAAATGATGTGGGCCGTCACCAGTTCCGCATTTTCCGCGCTGGGCACGTCAAAACTGATGGCCGGCAGGACCTTGGCATGTTCCGAGGATTGCCAGATCATTACGGCATCGCGGCCCTGGATTTTCATATGCTCGAAGCGGTAGTCCGGAATCTTCTGGTACGTTCCGGCGGTTTCCCACCTGGCCAGAAGCTGCGGCGAGAACTCCTCCGCGTTGTTTGGATTGGATTGCGAGGTGATGATCAGCGTCGGCCCGCGGCTGAACAGGCGGGAACGATAAATCCTGACGCCTCCGGGGAAATCATCAACCTTGCCGTAGATGCCCGCGGCAACCTTCATGTCAATTCCCAGCGTGGCGTTCTGGTAAGGAAGGGGATCGAGGACCTTGTTGGCCTTGTAGGCCTGATAATACGGATACCACTTCACCAGGACATACTCGGCCCCGAGCGCAAACCCGCCGATCAGGATGATTCCCAGCGCAAACTTCGCCTGCATCGAGAGCTTCTTCATGGGCTCATCTTAGCCTGAGATTGGGGCTCGCGCAATTCTTAGTGGCGGCTCACTCCACCCGCAGCAGAGGGCTGGTTTTTTCCACCACGCTGCCCACTTTCCGGGCTGGAACGCCGCGCCCGGCCAGTTTCTTAACCAGCTCCGCAGAGTCCTTCTCGCCCACCACCAGAAGCAGCCCGCCGCTGGTTTGGGGATCGAACAGCAGGTTGCGGATTTCCTGCGGCACCTTCGGCTCAAACTCCACGCAGGCACCGAGAAATTTGATATTGTTTTTCAGGCCGCCGGGAAGATACCCCTGGCGGGAATAGTCGAGCGCCCCCGGAAGGCGTTCAACCTTTTCATGCTCGACTACCATGCTGACTCCGCTGGCAACGGCCATGGCTCGCAGGTGGCCCAGCAGCCCGAAGCCGGTGATGTCCGTAACGGCGTGGACGTCGAACTCATGGGCCACCTCAATCCCGGTGCGATTCAGCGTCAGCATCGATTCGATGGAGGCGGTGACGGCGGCTTCGCTTGCTTTCCGCTTTTTCAGCGCCGTCGAGATGATCCCGGTGCCGAGGCGCTTGGTCAGCACCAGGCGGTCGCCGGGCTTCGCGCCCCGGTTGGCGAAGATGCGCTTGGGATCCACCACTCCGGTGACCGCATAGCCGAATTTGATTTCTTCATCTCCAATCGAGTGCCCGCCAATTACCGTGCATCCCGCTTCCTGCATCTTGGCCAGTCCCCCTTGCAGGATTTTCTCCAGCATATCCAGGTCGCGCCCCGTGTTGGGGAAGCCCACAATCGAGAGCGCTGAAACCGGCCGCCCGCCCATGGCGTAAACATCGCTCAGGGAATTGGTTGCGGCAATCTGGCCGAAGGTCCAGGGATCGTCCACGATGGGCGTGAAGAAATCGACCGTCTGTACCAGCGCCATGTCAGGCGCGATCAGATACACGCCCGCGTCGTCGCCGGTATCGAAACCGACGAGAACATTAGGATCGGATTGTTTCGGCAGCTTGGCCAGGACGGAGTCCAAAATACTTGGACTCAACTTGGCCGCTCAACCCGCCGCCTTCACCATCGCGGTCAACCGCTTTCGTTCATCCATGATTGGCATTATAGGCTGAAGTTTGAGAGTGATGTGGGGGTCGATCGTTTACACGCGCAATCCGAAAAAGGCGAACGAAAGCCTTACTTCATCGTGTCTCGCACTTCTTTGAAGCTCTGGACAGCAAACTCCAGGTCCGCCCTTGTGTGCGCGGCGGAAATCTGAACGCGGATGCGCGCTTTGCCCTGCGGTACCACGGGGTAGGAGAAACCGATGACGTAGATCCCTTTTTCGAGCAGCGCATCGGCCATCTGCGTTGCCCTGGCGGCGTCTCCGATCATGATGGGCACAATCGGATGCTCGCCCGGCAGGATGGAAAATCCCAATTCAGTCATCTTCTTGCGGAAGAATTTCGTGTTTTCCATCAGGCGCTCGCGCAGATCGCCCGACTCCTGCAACAGGTCCAGCACTTTCAGCGAGGCCGCCACAATCGCGGGTGAAACCGAATTGGAAAACAGGTAAGGCCGCGAGCACTGCCGCAGCAGCTCAATGATTTCTTTGCGGCCCGTCGTGTAGCCGCCGCTCGCACCGCCGAGCGCCTTGCCCAGCGTTCCCGTAATAATGTCCACACGGCCCTCGACTTCACAAAGTTCCGGAGTGCCGCGTCCGTGCTTGCCCATAAATCCCACGGCGTGCGAATCGTCCACCATCACCATCGCGCCGTACTTGTCCGCCAGGCCGCAAATCCCCCCGAGCTTCGCTATATAGCCGTCCATGGAAAAGACGCCATCGGTGGCCACCATCAGGCATTGCGCCTCCTCCTTTGCCTGTTTCAGCTTTTCTTCCAGATCGTCCAGGTCGCCGTTGCGAAAACGGTAGCGTTTGGCCTTGCATAAGCGGATGCCGTCAATGATACTGGCGTGGTTCAATTCGTCGGAGATCACGGCGTCTTCGGCGTCCAGCAGGGTTTCAAACAGTCCTCCGTTGGCGTCAAAGCAGGAGCTGTAAAGGATGGTGTCGTCGGTTCCAAAAAACCGGCTCAACTCCGTTTCCAGTTGCCGGTGGATGGCCTGCGTTCCGCAGATAAAGCGGACCGACGAGAGCCCGTAGCCCCAGCGGTCAAGCGCCTCCTTCGCCGCCTGCACAATGTCGGGATGGTTGGCCAGGCCCAGGTAGTTGTTGGCGCACAAGTTCAGGACGCTCTTTCCGCTCTGCAGATTCACTCGCGTCTGCTGCGCCGAGGTCAGTGTTCGCTCGTTTTTGTAAAGGCCGGCCTGCCGGATTTCACCCAGACGGGCCTCCAGATGTTCGCGAATACTCCCGTACAATTTATTCCCTCCAATCCAGAATCACTTTGCCGCAGTGGCCGGTCCTCATGGCCTCAAACCCTTTTTCGTATTCCTGCCACTTGAGCCGGTGCGTAATCACGGGGCTGATGTCCAGGCCCGATTCCAGCATCACCGTCATCTTGTACCACGTCTCGTACATCTCGCGGCCGTAGATGCCCTTGATGGTGAGCATGTTGAAGATGACTTCGTTCCAGTTGATGGACATTTCCTGGTTGGGGATACCGAGCATGGCGATCCTGCCGCCGTGGCTCATGCTGCGGAGCATGCTGCGGAAGGCCGCCGGGTTTCCCGACATTTCAAGGCCCACGTCAAATCCTTCCTGCATGCCCAGCTCTTTCTGTACCTGCTCCAGAGGCGTTTTCCGGGGATCAATGGCCCGCGTAACACCCATTTTTTCAGACAGCTTCAGCCGCTCGGGGATCAGGTCTGAGATCACCACAAAGCGCGCGCCGGCATGCCGCACCACTGCCGCCGCCATCAGCCCGATGGGTCCTGCCCCGGTAATCAGCACGTCTTCACCCAGCACGGGGAATTGCAGTGCCGTGTGGACCGCGTTGCCGAAGGGGTCAAAGATGGAGGCGATTTCCAGCGGAACCCTGGAGCTGTGCCGCCAGATATTGGTCATGGGCAGCACAATGTATTCGGCAAACGCGCCGGGCCGCCCGACCCCTACGCCCTTGGAATGCGCGCACAGGTGCCGGCGGCCCGCTAGGCAATTCCGGCAAAGGCCGCACACCACATGGCCCTCGCCGCTGACGATCATTCCAGGCTTAAAGTCGCTGACGTTGGAGCCTACCTCCGCGATCTCGCCCACGAATTCATGGCCGATCACCAGAGGCACGGGAATCGTCTTCTTCGCCCAGTCGTCCCATTCAAATATGTGCAGGTCGGTGCCGCAGATGCCTGTCAACTGCATGCGGATCAGAACATCGTTAATCCCAATCGCCGGTTTGGGAACATCTTCAATCCACAGGCCGCGCTCAGCCCGGCTCTTGACCAGTGCTTTCATCGGGTTTACTCCAGAATGGCGGATCGCGCGGACCGCGTGTTTGCGTCCTGCGGTTTTCCGCTCGATAGCAAATCGCTAACTTGTGATTATCTCACGAAAAACGCGGAAGGGTTTTGCAGCGCCCGATCAGGGCTGTTTGTCGTGGTGGGGGCGTAGCGGCTACTGGCGGGTCCACTGGAGGGGCAAACACCGGGCTGGCGCGCCACGGTCAATCGAAGAATCGAATGGCCGTGGCGAATCAGTTCACTTCCGTGCGGCCAGCGCGCGGCTGGAGACGATCTGGTTCAGAGTTTCGAGTTCTTCCCGGGAAAGAGTAACGACGCGGGCAACGGCGTTTTCTTCTGCCTGCCGGTCGTTGCGGGCCCCCACCAGCGCGTGGGTGAGGCCGGGCTGTGCGACGGTTCAGGCAATCACCAGTTGCGCCAGGGTCAGTTCATGTTCTTCCGCTATGGGCCGCACCTTCTCCAGCATAGCCAGCACCTGTCTTCGTGACTCCACGCTGATCCTCGGGTTGCAGTGGCAAAGGTCGTCCTCGGGGAACTGTCGGTCAGGCCCTGCCGGTCAGCAGGCCGAGCGCCAGAGGCGAGTATGCCAGCACGGCGAGGTTGTTCTTCAAAGCGTAAGGCAGATACTCGTCGTCAAGCTTCCGGTCCAGCATGCTGCATTTTTCCTGCCCGGAATCCACCGGGCCTACGCCCCGGTAAGCTTCAATCTGCTCAACCGTGGCGTTTGAGACGCCGATGGCGCGGATTTTTCCTTCGCGCTTCAGGTCCAGCAGTGTTCGCATGGTTTCTTCAATAGGAGTGGTTTCGTCCTGCCAGTGGGTCTGGTAGAGATCAATGTGATCGGTGTTGAGGCGCCTCAGGCTCTGTTCAACTTCATAGCCGATCGACTCCGGCCCAAGGTAGCGGTGCATCGTTTTCCCGCTCTGGTTAACGAAAGGAGTGCCCTTGTCCGTGTGCCACACAATCCCGCACTTGGTTGCAATCAGCACCTGGCCGCGGCGGCCGGCGACCGCTTTCCCCACAACGCTTTCCGAAAGCCCCATGCCGTAGGCAGGAGCGGTATCAATAAAATTAATGCCGGCGTCGATCGCCGCCTGGATGGCTTCCACGGACTTGCGCTCATCAGCGCCGCCCCACATCCGTCCGCCGATGGCCCAGGCTCCCAGGCCCACCACAGACGCTTCAATTCCCGACGCCCCCAAAGGACGATATTCCATTGCATTCCTCCTTGATGTTTTGCTGCTCCCAGGGACCGCTCCACCCGCAGATTCAACGTCGAACCGGGATCGCATAACCGACCGGCTCCTTTCTTCGATGCATGGCTGCACATTAGGATTCAAGTTGCCGAATGCCGCAGAACCCCGTATGTCTGGCGTTGACACGGGCCCAGGAGGTTCATATAGTGGAGCGAGATTACCACCTGCTGGATGGAGGTTCCCATGAGCTCGGTCGAGAGTAACAAGGCGCTTGTGCGCCGCTTTTACGAGGAGATCGACAACGGAAACATCAATATCTTGGACGAACTAGTATATCGTACAATTAGTGATTTATATTATTCTTTTTCCGGTGGCGACGCCTCGGTTTGCGTGGATGCGCCGCCTGATACTCTCGGGTCTTTTCAATAAGGTGTTGCAAGTGCTCCGGCCCCTTCGTCCACGCGAAGGGGGAACAG